>JALEIQ010000251.1 GCA_022769795.1 Clostridiales bacterium | reverse complement strand
GGGGCTCCGCCCCACGCCCCGGCAGGGGACTTGTCCCCTGCACCCCATTATTTATCGCCGCTCCCGCTGCAACCGCCCACCGTCGCTGCGCCAGCCTTTCGGCTGGCGCGTTGCTCGCTTGGACAGCGCTGCGGCGCAAGCCTTGGGGCTCCGCCCCAAACCCCGGCAGGGGACTTGTCCCCTGCACCCCATCATTTATCGCTGTTCCCTATACCCTCATTTATGATACCGTTCCCCCGCATTGATCTTCGCCGCGCGGAAAAGCTGCTCCAACAGCATCACCCTTGCAAGCTGATGCGGAAACGTCATGCGGCTCATGCTCATCCTCTCATCCGCACGACCCAACACCGCCTTATCCAGCCCCAGCGATCCTCCAATCACAAAATCCACGCGGCTTTTACCCTGCGTAAACAGCCCCTCTAAACGCTCCGCCAGCTCCGGGCTTGCGTATTGCTTGCCCTCAATGCACAGGGCAAGCACATAATCCTGAGCGCCTATTTTCTGCAAAATGCGCTCGCCCTCGCGCCGCATAACGGCTTCGTTGGCCTTATCCGATGGCTGGGAGGGCTCGGGCTCGTCGGGCAGCTCAATCACGGTAACGGGCATCAGCCGCCTAAGACGCTTCAGATATTCGTCCGCGGCCTCGGCATAAAACCGCTCGCGCAGCTTGCCCACGCATATCACGTTTACGGGCATTGCGGGCCCTCCTCAAACGCAAAGAGCGTCGCGTCTATGCGCACGTCGCGGAACAACCGGCCAAAGTACGCCGCGTCACCCGAGGACAGATACAGCGTAACCAGCCCATCCTGCCGGGTGACCGCGTCCACGGTGTGCTTATTGCCGCGCGCGTCCGTAAGGCGCGCGCCCGGCGCAAGGGCCGCGCCATCCTCCGCAAGGCAGAACAGGGCCGCGCCGCGCGAGCCCAAATCCATTACCTCGTCCAAAAGCCGAAGCGTCATACAGGGGCCTCCCCCATCACTGATTTTTCTCGCGCAGCCCGTACAGCCCGCTCCGCACAAAGCCTGCCGTCAGATAAGGGCGCGTGCGCATCAGCGCGCGGAAGTCGGCCTGCCTTTCCTCCGACGCGGTGTAGGGCACCACGGCCCCGGTTTTCAGCGCGTTTTCGCGCGCGTCATAGCGTATCAGGACGGAGCCGTGCGCGCGGATGTGGCTGTCCAGCAGCTCCTGCGCCACCTCCAAAAGCTGCTCGTTGGTCTGGGTTTCGCCGCGAGCGCCCGCGATGGCGGCTTCCTCCTGCGCGCGGCGCACATCCGAAGCGTCCGAAACAGGCTTGCCGTTTACGGTTTCGCTTACCTCCGCGCCATTGACGCTCTCCCCCGCCTCCAGCAGGCCGCTCGCGTCAAAGAGCACCTGCGCGCCGGTAAGCGCCGGGGCGATATCCACGCTTGTGGAGCCATAGCTCACATGGGCGGATACGCGCATCAGCTTTTCGCCAAGCTGCGCGGCTCCCGTGGCGGCGGCTTCCTCATCGGTGAGCGCCTCGGCTCCGGTAACGGGCTCCAGGTCGATTTGGAAGCGCGTGCCGGCGCTCTTGGGCACGTCATGCTGGCTCAGGAGCTTATCCAGCTTAGGATTATCGCGCAGGTCGTCCAGGCTCATGAGCACCATTACGCCGTCCAATCCAAAGGCGATGGAATCCACGTGCTGGCGCTTGAGCTTTGAAAGCATGGAATAGCTGATGGTAAGCCTGCGGCCGCGCACGATGCGGTTGCCGTCCAGGTCGGTGGCGTAGCCGCCGTCTGCGTTCAGCTCGGCCTCGGCGTTCAAAATCAGCAGGGCGCTGTCATAGCCGCCGCGCAGGCGCAGGCCGGGCGTGAAGGGGCGCTCCCGGCCGTCTTGCAGGTCGGTCACGGGCGAGCCGTAATAGGTATCGTCCAGGCGCAAAAGCTCGATGGTGCGAAGCTGGGTGCGCAGCGTTTGTCCGCTGGCGAGCGCCACCTCGTCATACACGGGGTCGATGCGCGCGAGCGGGTCATAGGGCAGGTAGTGGTGAATGTTCCAGTCGATGAAGAAGGCGGGGCTTTCCGGATCGATCACCAGCTCGTAATATTCGGGCGCGGAAAGGCCGTAGGTGTAATACGGATAGTTGCCGTACGTTTCGCCCTTTTTGCGCACAAGCTCGCCCGTAACCTGGTCTTTGCCCAGCATGGCGCTTTCATCGTAGGTATAGAAGTAGGTGTCCGGGTCGGGCTGGCCCTTTTGCTTCATGTTTATCTCCGGGGTAATCAGCACCTTAATGCGGTCAATGGTCATGCGCACATCGTAATTTCCGGGCAGATAGGTGGGGTTTCCGGCGGGCACCGTTACCCGGGCGATGTAATCGCCCACGTTCACGGGCGGGCCGTTAAGCAGCTCGCCGCCTCGGAAGTAGCTCACGTCCGCGTCCTTGGGGTAGAGTTTGGAGCTAAGCCTGAATTCCTTCTGGTTATAGGTGCGCCGCTGCGCGGGAATTTCCAGGGGTACGCGCTCGTCCTTTACGGTAAAGCACACCTGATCGCTGAAGGCGAACGCGGAGGCGGTATCGCCGGTGAGGCGCGCGCCCGCCTGCGCGCAGGCAAACGCGCGGAAGGTGACAACGTCGCCGGGCTTCACGCCGGGAATAACGCACTCGCCGCCCTGCATGTATACCATGCCCGCCGTGGGAGCCCAGGTATCCGGCAGCTCCTCCTCCTTGTTGGACACGATGTACATAACGCCCAGGGAATTGCCCGTATCGGTATCAAAGGTGACGGCCCCATAGCCGCGCGCCTTTACATTCGTAATCTTGGGAAGCGCGTCCGGCGAGGCGGCCCCGCCGTTCACAATGGCGGCGTAGGTATTCGCGTCGGAGAGCACCACCGCGTCCACGCCGCTCAGGGCCTGCTTGCGCCACAGCGTTACCCTGCCGCCGCGCCCCGTGCAGGTGGTAAAGGGGTTCTCCTGCCCAAGCTTCAAAATGATTTGCCGGGAAGCCATGGGCGCGTTATTTTCGTCCGTCACGGATATCACCGTGGGGCGCAGCGCGCTGCCGGGCAGCGATCCGCCGTTTTCCAGGTTGAGGCAGGTTTTGTCCTCCACGGTCACGCTTGCGCCGCTCGATCCGCTCATGGCGGATACGTCCACTGCGCCCGAGCCGCTTACGGCCAGCGTCGCGCCCTGGCCCAGGCGCACCGTGCCAAGGGCGTTTGCGCCTGATACCACCATGCGCACCGTGGCGTTCGCGCCGATTTCCAGCGGGCCAAGGGCGTTCGCGCCGTCCAGAATCAGCGTTACGTTCGCGCCGTCGGCAATGGATATTCCCTTTCCGCCGCCGCCCACGCTGGTGAGGCGGTAATTGCCGCTGGTGAGGGCCACATCGTCCATGCCGACAACCACGGTTTCGCCCACGCTATCGGCCACGGCTGTGATGGTGAGCACGCCGTTTTGCGCCGTGCCCTGGTAGCTATAGCCGGGCTGCGGCGCGGGCAGGGGCACGTAGGCCGTATCGGACGATGTAACCACATAGGCGGCTGGCAGCCTGTTTTCGCCATAAAGGGCCGTTGTGGAAACGGTCATGCTGCCCGCGGCAAGGCCGACCTTCCGCCAGCCGTCCAGCGCGCCGGATGCGACGCTGCCTGCGCAGATGGTAAGCGCGCCCTGGGCCGTAACCGGCGCGGAAAGGGAAGCAACATAGACCATTCCCGTGCCCGAAAGGGCATACGGCCCCTGGCCGCCCAGGGAGGCGATATAGTTTTCGCCCGACACGCGCATATCCACCGGGCACCCGGCGGTGATGGTGGGCGCGGAGGCGGATGTGCCCGCGCCGCGCAGCAAGAGCGTTACGCCCGCCGCGCTCACGTCGATGGCGCGGTTTTGCTTGGACGCGTCCGAATGGGTAAGCCGGTAGCTTTTGCCCGGCTCGGCGGTAAAGGCGCCGTCCTGGCTCAGGTCGATTTCTCCGTCGGTTTCAGGCTCCTCCTTGATGGAAAAAACCTGCAAGGTATCGCCCTCCACGCGGCCCCAATAGCCGCCCTTGCCCGTAAAGGGCGGCAGCCACAGGGTTACGCCGCCGTCCTGGCCGGGGGCGATATCGCAGTAATACTCGCCGTCCAGGGCAGCCTTCGTCGCACCCGGAGCGGAAAAAGCGACCGGCACGCGGCCGTTGCCGCTGGTTACGCCCTTGGGCAGCGTTACGCTGCCGCCCAGCACCAGCACATCGTCGCAGTTGAAATTGCCGTTCACCTTCAAATTGCCTGTTCCGTCAATCGTAAGGGACGCGCCTGCGGCCGCCACCGTATGGATGCTGTTTTGTCCGCTGAAGCCAAGCGACGCGGCGGAGCCGCTGGGCAGCTTGAGCGTGAGAAGCTGCGCGCCGTTCAGCCACAACGATACCGCCAGCCCGGCGCGCACGTAAAGCTGCGCGTTTTCCCCGCCGCCGGTGAGCGCATAGCTGCCGCTGCGGTACAGGATGTTTGTGCCGTTTGTCAGTGAAACGGGCGTGGGCTCGCTGGCCGAATAAGCCATAATGCCGCCCTGCGCGTCCGCCTCCTGAAGCATCTGTTCGCCAAGCGGGCAAAGCGCCACCACATCCCCCGCGTCGTTTACGCCGATATGGGCGCAATCCGGCGAGGGGCACAGGCTTTCGTCCCCAACTGGCTGCGCGTCGGGTTCAGGCGTTGTGGTTTCCTGCGGGGGCTGCGTGTCCGCGGGCGGTTCGCTCTCCTGCGGCGTTACGCTGGGGGACGCGCTGGCGGAAGGGCTGGCGCTCGCCTCCGGGGAAGCGCTCGCCGACGGGCTGGCGCTAACCTCCGGGCTTACGCTCGCCTCGGGAGAAGCGCTCACCGTCGGATTTGTGCTAACCTCCGGGCTCGCGCTTACCTCGGGAGAGGCGCTCACCGTCGGGTTTGTGCTAACCTCCGGGCTGGCGTTCGCCTCGGGGGATGTGCTCGCCGCCGGGCTTGTACTAACCTCCGGGGGCGCGCTTACCGCCGGGCTCGGATCAACGCCCGGTTCATGATCAGAATCTGGCGCAGGGGTGGGTGTTTCCTCGTTCTCCACAATGCCCTCCGGGGGAATGGGCGTTGGGGTAGGCAGCGCGGAGGGAATTTCCTCCTGCGCCAAGCCGGGGCCAGCGCACAAGCACAGGCACAGGCACATACAAAGGCCGCGCGCAAGCCGCTTTTTCCAAAGACGCATGCTGAACCTCCTTCAGTTCCTACACAGGCAAAAAAACAGCCGTCAAGATATGAATACAACGCCTGAAAGCCCCCGTATCATGCGTAAAACTTGGAAAAAATGCATCAGGGGCATATCAAGGCGGCATCAGTATAGCACATTTTGCGGCCTTCGTCGAATATGCATGCCCAAAGCCTCTCCTGAGCATACTGAAAGCATCAAAACAAGGGAGGTGAACGGAATGTCCTTTCCTCAAAAAAATCAGGCCATCCACTGCGATGTGGTAAGCTGCCAGCATCATGCCAAGGACGGCATGTGCGAGCTGGACAGCATCAAAGTAGCTCCCCGCTGCGACTGTCACACCGGCACCTGCGACGAAAGCGAATGCGCCAGCTACCACAGCAAGTAAGGGCTTCGCCCTTAACCCGTGGACTGCGGCCCCTGTGGGGGCCGCAGGGCGCTTTGCGCCTGCGTGGCGAAAGGTGGCGGCACATATGCCAGTACGCCAGACGGCAAAAGGGCCGTCTGGCTTTTTTCCGCCGGGCCGCAAAAGGGCGGCCCGGCTTTATGAAGCTTGTATGGGGGCGCGTTGCGCTTCGCGCCGCGCCTTGCGGCCCGCGTGCTTTCTTTTGGTTTTTGATAGGCTGGAATTTGTACAAATAAAGAATCGTATCCAGTATCTCTCTGCTGCGATTTAATCTATTGCTAAATTTTCCATGGATTTTTCTCCTGTTACCTTTTCCCCAAGGCTATTTGCCCATTTCTCCATAAAGAAATCGAAGTAAGAGCTATGTTCTTCTCGGCGTTTTTTATTCAGGTTAGGCAAGAATCCCCAAAGCGTTGACGGTATGCCAATCAAAATCAGGTATAACGGCCCCAATAGCATTGATTGTATTGTATGTCCATATTCATGCACCAGCAATCGGCTTGAAAGTTCCTCCGCACTTATTTCCCCGGCAAATTTCTCCGAAAAGTAAGGTTCTGCGGTTACAAAAACAAACATTCCCAACGACACGCTCGATTTGCCTTTCCATACAGTAACAACCGCGCCATGATAGCCATAATGTTTCTCCTTAGCGTGCAACAGGAAAACCACCAAGCCTAATCCTGTTTGTAGAACTCCCCACGTACATTGCCATACTCGGTATACAAATGCGTTCATAATCATTAAGCAGTCCTCTAAATGCGAAAAAACACAATAATCGCCCTGAACCATCGTTATTGCAACACTGGAATTTATCTTTCAGAACGGAAATGGGCAAAGGCCAGAATTCCCACGGGGAGGAAGTAGACGCACCAGCATTCCAGCGCGACGATGCCGCCCATGCTTGTTTCTCCGCCAGCCATGGAACGAAACGCGCCCGTCATAGGCATGATAAAACAGCCAAAGAAGAAAATGCCGTGGATGATCATCAGGCGTTTCAACCATTGATCCATAGGACTGCGCCCACGTATGGTTAGCCCCAAAAAGAATGTCGATAGCGCCATCATGCCATAGCCCAGCAGGTCATAGTTGAACATCAGTCCGCCTCTGGAATAATCCAGCAACCTCACAGCCTGGTCAGTCAGCGTGTCAAGCCGGACGGTCGTGGTTTGCGCGAAATACACCAACAGAATCAATGTGGCGTAGATGACCGCGAACGCCATACCCGCTTTTGCCGCAACGCGGTGCTCCGCATCGCTTTCACAGCTGAATCCCGCCGCCATCATCACATAGCCGATGGCCAGCAGCATACACACAAAATAGCTTCCAAAGTCAAAAGGAATCAGCATGCAGACCGCAAACAGAAGAACTGAAAAAACGACGATCAAAGCCCCTGCTTTCGCAATGTTTTGATTCATCATGCTCCCTCCGTAAATTGGAAGTTTTCGTTCCTCCCATATTATAGCATAGCCGTTTCTCAAATGCCACCGGGCTTTGTGGCAGGGGTGCACATCTGCACCCCGGGTGCTATGCGCCTGCTGCATGCTGGGTGGAAATGGAGCATTTGAGAGGAAATGACGGAATGGAATTGTCGCTGAGCATTCATTCATACTTTCCGTTGCATCAAATAAACCTCTACGGAAAAATCCTCATTCCCCGGCATTCGGCCTTTTTCCATCTTTACAAAATGGAAGCCCAGGCTTTCATAGAGCTTTTTTGCCGGAATGTTTCCTTTAAGAACCTCTACGCAGCGAATATGTGGAAATACGGATAAAGCATGCTGCGAAAGCTTACGCCCAATTCCCCGGTGCATATAGGCAGGATCAACGTATAACCAGGCGAGTTCCTCGTCCGTACACGCAGCGAAACCGGCGACGATGTGATTCCATTCGGCAACAAAAATCCCGTCATAGTCCATCAGATTTTCGCGCTCCGCCGCAATCCGTAAGGGTAAAAATGCGGCTTCCAGATTTGCGTTTTTCAGCTCCATTTTTCTTGCAGAATCATGGATTCGCTCTATCGCCGGCCAATCGCTTTTGTCATAATTCCGAATGATTATTCCACTTTCATCAGTCATTTTATTATTCCCTCCATGAATTTTATACATGCACAAGGCGCGGCGCGAAGCGCAACGCGCCCCCATACAAGCCTCATAAAGCCGGGCCGCCCTTTTGCGGCCCGGCGGAAAAAAGCCAGACGGCCCTTTTGCCGTCTGGCGTATTCGCTTATGTGTCGCCATCCCCCACCCAGCAGGCGCGCAGCGCCCCTGCGGCCCCCACAGGGGCCGCAGTCCGGGGGTGCAGGGGGTCACCCCCTGCCTAGTTGTAGACGCGGACGGGGAGGACTAGGTATAGGTAGCTGTCGCCGTCCATGGGGGAGATTACACAGGGGCTTACGTTGGTGTTCATGCAAAGGGTGCAGCAGTCCTCGTCAACGTTTTTGATTACATCGCTGATGTAGCGGCTGTTGAAGGCAATTTCGATGTCCTCGCCCTCCAGGTGCGCGTCCAGCTCCTCCAAAACGTCGCCCAACTCGCTCATGGAGGTAATCCGTAAATTGTTTTGCGTGGCCTTCATGCGGATGAGGTTGTTTTTTCCTTCCTTGGCCATAAGGCTGGCGCGCTCAATCGCGTCCTGAAGCTCCTTTCGCTTTACGGTTACGCGGGTGAGCCAGGCGGTGGGCAAAATTTGGCGGTAGTTGATGTATTCGCCCGCCAATAGGCTGGTTACCAGGGTGGTTTTGCCCATAACGACCATCATGTGGGTGTTGTCCAGGTGGAAGGTGGCCATGGAGTCGTCGTCCTCCATGATGTGGGCGATTTCGTTCATCACACGGCCGGGGATGATGGCGCTAACCTTTTCCACGCCGTCGGGCAGCACAAAGTTGTCGTGCATGCGCTGAAGCGCCAGACGGAAGCCGTCCAGGCCCACCAGACGTAGCTCGTCGCCAGTTACCTCCATCAGGCAGCCGGTAAGGGCCTGACGGCTTTCCTGCAAAGCGATGGCAAAGGTAACCTTGCTGATCATATCGCGTAGCTTTTTCTGGGGGAAATGCAGGGCGTGGGTGTTGACCAAATCCTTCATCTGGGGGAACTCGGCGCTGGGCATGCCGGTGATGGTGGAGCGGCTCTGGCAGCAGCGGATGGTGACCACCAGCTTTTCATTCATGCTGAAGGCGACGGTTCCCTCGGGCAGCTTGCGCACAATCTCGGTAAGCAGCCTGCCGGGCAAAACAACCTCTCCGGGCACGCTCACATTTGCCTGCACCTGGCTTTTGATGCTAAGGGATCCGTCGGAGCACATCAGCTCCACCTCGTCATCCCCCGCGCGCAGCAAAACGCCCTCCAAAATCTGCATGGCGGGACGGGAGCTAAGGGCACGGGTGGCGTTGACCAGGCCGTTGAACAATTCCTGTGCGGAACACTCAAACTTCATTTTGGAACCTCCGAAAACCAATATTGTAGTAGATGGATCTATATTTCAGTAGTAGTAGTAGGGCATGTGGAAACCGTGGAAAAGCGGCTTTCGCCCTTTTGCAGCCTCAAAAAAGCCCTTGGAAAAGATATGGAAAACACCTTCGTTTCCCACGCTTTATCCTTAGCAAAGTTCCCTTTTGAAGGCAGCAAAAACTGCTTACCCGTACCATTTCGCCCCCCAGGGGGATGTTTCCTGCCAAAATCAGGGGAAACCCTTCGACAAAATGCGTAAAAAAGACACTAAAAGGTTTCGTTTTCCATAGTTTCCACAGCATAAGGAAAACACGGCGTGGAAAACACATTGCGCCTGTTAAAAGCGTTTGCGGCATTCCTCCACAATTTGGCCACGCATTTTTCAACAAAAAAAGGGCGCAAGTGTGAACTAAAGGGTGAGCACATCCCTCATGGCCTGGGTGGCGGCGTCCTCCTGAGGGCCGTCGGCCACAAGATCCATCATCCCGTTTTTGGGAATGGTTTGAGATAGCAGGCCGATCATGCTTTTCAGGTTCAAAATGGAGCGCTCGCCCTCCAGCGTAAGCGTGCAGGGAAAGTGTGAGGCGGTGCTGGCAATTTTGGCCGCGCGCTCACGGTCGATAAGCTTTAGTCCCTTTAGATCAATGCTGGTGCGAATCATAGGACATCTCCTCCTGTAATGGGGGTACCGGCGTAGTCCATCAGGCGGCGCATGCGGTGGTTTACGCCGCTTTTGCCAAGAGGCGGGTCAAGCATGGCGCCAAGCTGCGCGAGGGTCGCGTCCGGCGCGGCCAGGCGCGCCATGGCGATTTGCTGAAGCGATTCGGGAAGCGATTTTAGCCTGTTTTCATCCATCAGGCGGCGGATGGCGGCTATTTGCTGCCCGCTTGCGTCCATTTGTTTTTGCAGGTTCGCGCTGTCGCAGTTCATGGCGCGGTTCACGCTGCCCAGAACCTGACGCTTTACGCGCAAATCCTCAATTTGCATAACTGCGCCGTGCGCGCCAAGCGCGGTAAGCAGTGTTACAATTTGGTCGCTCTGCTTCCAATAGAAAAAGGTGCGATCCTTGCGCGCGCTCAGGCGGATGGGCAGGCCCAGGCGTTGCAGGCATTTGGCCATCATGGCGCGCGCGCCGTCATCGTGAAAGTGCAGCTCCAGATGATAGCCTTGCTCGGGGCTGGTCATGGTGCCGCCGCCCAGCAGCGCACCTCTTAGAAACGCGCGCATGCAGCACATGCGCGTAAGGGCCAGGCGGGGCGTTGTGGAACGAAGGGAATAGCCGTTTTCCGGGGTGGATTCCATCATGCCCAGAGCGCGCAAAAGCGCCGGGGATTGCACCGGCCCCAGCGTGAGCACGCACTTGCGCGTGCCGCCAAAACGCGCGCTGGTCACGTAATGAATTTGAGGGGTAAGGCGCAGGGATTGCACCAGTAGCGTATACGCCCTGCGGCATACCGCAAGGCTTTCGCCGGAAAACTGCACGTTTACGCGTCCGCGCCCAAGCAGGCTTAGGCTGCCCATGGTAACGTACAGGCCGCAAAGCTCGCTTAGGCCGCAGCAGCTTTTTTCCGGCTTTACAAGGCATAGCTCCCTTTTGCAGTCAGATGAAAAGGACATAAGCCCTCCTCCATGCAACGGTATAGGTATATTGTATCCAAACGCGGACGAAACGTCAATGATTGTTTTTTTATTGCGGGGCGGGGCCCCGCAGGCCCCACACCCTGCACATGGGCTTTCTTGCGGGGTGGCCCCCGCCGGGACTTAAATCTGCATTCTTGCGGAAGCATTTCCGCGAAACAGGGTGGGGGCTACGCGCCCCCACACCCTGCGCCTACTCTTTCTGGAAAGAGTAGGCAGAAAGCGGCGGCACGCAGACTCCGGCAAAAACCCCTGAATGCCGATTTTGGGCGCGGGGACGCACAATCGGCGCTCTTTGTGCGGGAGTTGGACTTGCCTTGGGGGCTGGTTTTGTGCGGTGTGCGTCCTGATCCGCGCCCAAAACCGGCGGGGGTTTTTGCCTGCGCTTGCTATTGCCGCTCTTGTGAGTTACGCTCCGGGTTTAGGAGTTTCGCCTTGCGGGCGCGGGTTGGGGTGGAGAGGCGTTTTGGGAAG
>JALEIQ010000197.1 GCA_022769795.1 Clostridiales bacterium | reverse complement strand
GGGATACCCGAACTGCGCCGCGGCGGCGGAAAAATCCGGCCTGTTTGGGCTGATCACCAGCAAGTAGTACGCATCCCCCAGACGGTCGATGCGCCAAAGGTTTCGTTGGCGCGGGCCCGCAAACCCGCGTTCAATCGCCCCATGAAACAGCTTGGGTTCCGCCAGGGCGCGCATGGTCTGGCGGTTTTGCGGGTCAAGGCGCAACCGGCTTATGTACATGCTTCCACCTCCGCCATAGCGTCGTGAACGGTGTTCTCCAGGCCGCCGTTCAGCTCGACATATCCCTCCTCCGCCTTGCGGAAGGCATATTCCCGCCAGGCGGGGTCATAGGAAAGGGGCACGTCGCGCCGGATGGCCGTATGGCTATCATCGGGCTGCGCATCCGCCATCCAGCGCAGGCGCACCGCCTGATTCGGATTCAAGCGCCGCCACATCTGCCGGTACCGTTCGGACGCACGCCACGGTTCCTGCTGAAGCGTTTGCCGCAGCGGCGTAGGGCGAATGCCCAGAGAAACGGGCGGCACCGGCGGGCAGGAGCGCCGCCCCAGGTACAGCGGAAAGGCGGGGTGGCGCAAAGCCTCGTCAATTTCGCGCAGAAGCGGTTCCTCGGCTTCAATCGCCGCAAGGAATACCGCGTCGCATAGGTAATACCGTTCCGTTAGATAGGCCTTGTCTATCTTGTTTTTCAAGGCAGCTCCACGGCTTTTATAGCTCTTTACCGTATGAAAATCCCGCAGAAGCGTTCCCTCCTGCTCCACGCGCACGCCAAAAGCCGTCCGTTTCTCCAATCTGCGAAGGCTTTCCGCATCTTCCCGGCGTATTCCCATGGCGCCCGCGATTAAGCCAAGCACCGCGCTTTTGGAGGGCTCCCGCCAGGTTTGACGCGCGTCAAACTTGGCTTCCGTGCCCCAGGCTTGCAGCGGCGCGGCCAGTCTGAGCAGCAATGTGCTCATTTACATCACCTCGTCATCGCGCAGGCGCGCGGCCACTTCCTTCTCCAATGCGTCCAGCAGCTTCTTCACGGGCATAACGGAGGCAAACCCATCCCCGATTTCCACCATGGACGCCGCATAGGCCGCGGCGGGCGCTTCGGCAAAGCTTTCGTACACACGCCCTGCATACGCCGTCAGGCGCTCCACCGAGCGGCGCACATAGCCCTCCGCGCTAGCGGGAACAGGCTGTTCAAACGCGCCCGCCAGGTTCACCGGCTGATCGGTGCGAAGGACGGCATACACAAAATCTGGCATGGTGCGGTTGGCAAAGGTATTCTGCTTGCCTGTGGGCATGGCCTGGATAAAGGCAGCCGCAAACGCGCGCACGGCGGACGGAATATCCATATCCAGCCCCTTTTCCCACAGCTCCTTCACATTGAGCGTGGCGTAGCGATACAGCGTGGCCGAATTATACTCCACAGTACCCAGATGCCCCGCGCCCGCATTATCCTCTGGTGCGCAGTCGTCCACGGCGGTAAAGTAATCATACTCGTTGTGAACGGTATGGGTAGAGATAGCATGCGCCACCTGGCAGGCAGCGTCCATATTTAGCTCCGGATCGCTGGCCACCATGCGGCCAAACAGCGCTATATCCAATGCCGGGGCAGCATTGAAGGCCGCTTTCAGCTTGTCCTTGTTCTTTTCGCCCACGATTGCCAGTTTGGCCAGCGCCTCCAGCTGCGCCTGGCTGATAAAGAAAAGCGCGCTTGTCTTATCCTCATCTTTTCCTTTTCCGGTCAGCCCGGCCTCTTTTAGCGTATCCCTGGCCAGCTTTTCGGCGTTCACGGATGCATCCTGCGCCGCGATGGTTTTTGCCAGCAGTCCTAAAACATCCTTGGTGCGCTTGCCCACCTGTTCCTCGGGCAGCCTTTCTACAAACATCATGCGGATGGCGCGCTTCCACGCCTGGCTGGATACCCGCGCCCGCGTGGTTCCGCCATAGACCGCCGTTTTGGGCGCGCCGGTATCGTCGCGGTTTACGCAGCTTGGCGGTACGGTTTGCAGCACATGGAAATCAATATACAGCCGTTCATTCGTTTTCATTCTTTTGTTCCTCCTTCTTAATGGGGAATCGCTCGCTCACGGTATGGAAGAATGCCTGTCCCCAGCGCAGTCTTGCCTGGTCGATGGTTTCCGGCCGCTGAAAATCGTACAAATCGCCTGCCAGCCCGGCATAGTCCATACCGGTGCCCGAAGCCTTGAGCAGCTGCACAAGGCTTCTTAAATGATACGCCATGGCAGGCATGTCCTCCGCCTGCGCAACCACGTTCAGTCTGCGCCAAACGCGCTCCAGATCGTCCCGGCTTTCCAGCAGCCCGGCTGCCGCTTCGCCAAGGGATACGCCCTTGGCGTGCATGCTTGTTTCCTGGCCCTGCTGATGCAGCGCCCACAGCGTAAGCGCGGTATAGACCGCCCATTCCTCCCGGCTTGGCTCGCCGGTTCTGCTAAGCATTTCCTCCGGCAAATCCATTAGAAACTGGCCCCACAGCTTTGGCAGCTCGCCGGGAACATGCCCAATCCCGCGCCGAAGCTCCGCCAGGGCCGCCTTGCTTGCGCCGTTCTCGCGTTCGCGCCACAGTGCTTCTATGCGCCTCGCTGTATAGGCGGCCACCTGCGCCTTACGGCTCTCCATTTGCATTCCCTCCTCCCAGTATTCCTTTCACCCTTTTGAGAAACCGGTCATACGCATCCGGCGCGGAGTAGAAATACTCCTTATCTTTTTTCCCTTCCTTCACCTTGACCATCCTGCCCGCAAAGGCCGCCGTTCCGGCCTGCTCCACCCATTCGCGGCCAACCCTCCGGGCAATTTGTCCGGCCTCCTGCCGCCACGCCAGGCAGCGCTCATCCTGTTCCACATCGGTCTGGTTCGCGTCCAGCGTCAGCAGCCACCGACGGAAGGGTTCGTCCACCTGGTAGAAAAACCGTTCGCGCGCCCGGTCATGGTCGCCGCTTCCTGTGCCGCCCGCTGCCTTGCGTATATCATCCGCCAGGAAGCCCACCGACTGCGCCAGTCTTTCCACCCGCTCCACTTCATCGTTGATGTAGCGAATCCAGCTTTCGCCCAGGCTGCCCAGCAGGTTCATATGGAAGGACAGCTCATCGGCATAGATATCGTCCAAGGCGCTTGGAATGCTTCCGCCGCTGTACCAGATTGACGCGGCCTGATACCGAATCCGGTATCCAGCGGGCAAAACATCCTGGCATTGGCTCAGGATATCTTGATTCCACCTGACAACGCCCGGCCTGCAATCCTTATCCTCCAGCGTAAAAAGCGTGGCCATCTCCCGCCACAGCGCCTTATCGAGGCTGTGCTTGCGGGGCAGATACTTACCTTCGTTGGTTTTGCGCCACAGCGTCATCTGTTCCGAAAATGCGTTTTCTGGCGAAAACTGCTCCCCGCTTAACACATGATAGCCCGTAACGTATCCGTCCTCGCGCAGCAGCAGCGTTCTTCTGGATTGCAGCGTCAGAAGCGCGGCCTGGTCGTGGGGCGTGGCAATCCAAACGCGGTCGCGCAAGTCAGGCGCATCCTTTTCCCAAACGGGCACGGCGCTTTCCCATGGCTCCTCCTGATGATCCAGCAAAACGAAGTTCAGCATCAGCGTTTCAAACAGATTGCTTCCGTTTGCAATTATCAGTCCCATCTGCCCCAGCCAGCCCGGTTTAAAGCTGGGCAGCTCCTTATCGGTACGTATCTTCTTTTTCAAACCCGCGTCGTCAAAGCCATTCAGCTGCAGCAGCCATCGCGCGGCCTCGGGATACGTCAGGCGCTTTTTCCTTTCCCCCGCTCTGGAGGCAAACAGCCGGGGCTTGTGCCCGCTTTCATTGATCGCCCCATTCAGTTTTTCCGCGCCGTAGCCGGAGCCCGCTTTTGCGGATACCGCCTGATAAAACGGCCATTCCGGGTGAAACAGCCAAAAGCGCTCCTCATACCGGCTCAGATACTCGCGAACCGGTTTTTCGGGCGACCGCCCCGCTTTCCACAGCGCCTCCCAGCGGTCAAGCGCCATGCCGTCATCCTCAAGCGGGGCTTCCTCGCCCCGCTCGTCCACGCGTTGGAACACGGCATGCAGCACCGCAAGCATCAGGCGCAGCATCGCCGCATCCTGCGTGGGCAGTTCCCCCGCCAGCCCAACGTATTCGTGGGCGCGCAGCAGCGCGTCCGTAAGCGACAGTTCCTCCACGGCGCTGTCTGGCCGCATCACGCGTATCCACGGTTCATGCAGCAGGTTAAACTCCCTGTCAGCCATCGCAATCCTCCTTCCAGTAGGTAAGCCCCTCGTGCGGATGGTACGCAAGCC
>JALEIQ010000196.1 GCA_022769795.1 Clostridiales bacterium | reverse complement strand
TTCTGATCGTTTCCACAGTCAATCAGGATTTCCTGCGGCTTGCCAAGAGAAACCCTGGCGTACTCCTTTCCGTCCACCGTTATCATAACTTCTCCGTTAGGGCGGGGCCTAAACAGCGTTTGTACAAGGAACAACAGAATTGCCGCGAGCAATATGCCGCCCACAAGAAATAGGTTTTTTCTTCCAGACACAATTGGCCCCCTTCATGTGCGGGATTTTTCACTCTATTATAGCATGAACCGCTAAATAAGCAAGAACCAAGTGGCATGGTTTTTTAGAATGAGGGATAAAAAATGGACGCACTTGGCAGGGTACGTCCATTTTTATCACTTATGCCTGCAGCGGGGAGGGAGCCTCCGTGGAGGAAGCGCCGGACGCCTTGCGAAAGGCAATTTTGCCATCGGCAACATACAGCTCCACACAATCGCCCAGCGCTACGTTCCCGGCGATAATTTCCTCGCTCAAAGCGTCCTCCACGCTGCGCTGAATGGTGCGCCTGAGGGGGCGCGCGCCATAGTTAGCGTCATAGCCGTCCCGCGCCAGCACATCAATCACATCGTCGCCGTAGGAAAGCTTCATTCCCCGCTCAGCCAGGCGCTTGGATACGCTTTGGAGCATCAGACCGGCAATCTGCCGAATGTCGTCCGGTTCAAGCGCATGGAACACGATCAAGTCATCAATACGGTTGATGAACTCCGGGCGGAAGGTGTCTTTCACCTCCGCCATTACGCGCTCCTTCATCGCTTCGTAATCCCTCGTGGCCTCAATGCTGCCGCCGAAGCCAAGAGAACGCTTTGAGGCAATGGTACTTGCGCCCGCGTTGGAGGTCATAACGATGATGGTGTTTTTAAAATTCACCACGCGGCCGTTGCTGTCCGTGAGGCGGCCGTCGTCCAAAATTTGCAGCAGAATGTTAAATACATCCGGATGCGCCTTTTCAACCTCGTCAAAAAGCACGACGCTGTATGGCTTGTTGCGCACCTTCTGCGTCAGCTGACCGCCTTCCTCGTAGCCCACGTAACCCGGAGGGCTGCCTACAAGCCTGCTAACGCTGTGCTTTTCCATGTATTCGCTCATGTCGATGCGGATTAAGGCGTTTTCATCGTCAAACATTACCTCGCCCAAGGCGCGGCAGAGCTCCGTTTTTCCAACGCCGGTTGGGCCCAGGAAGATAAACGAGCCGATGGGGCGTTTGGGATCCTGTAACCCGGCGCGTGCCCTTCGAAGCGCGCGGCTTACGGCGCTGATGGCTTCATCCTGACCCACAACGCGCTTATGCAGCAGCTCCTCCATATGCAGCAGGCGCTCGCTTTCATCTTCCGTCATCTTTCTTACAGGCACGCCGGTCCAACTGGCTACAATCTGGGCGATATCGTCTTCTGTCACCACGTCGTGGCTGCTGTTTTTATGCTCCTCCCACACGGCGCGCTTGGCGGCGATATCCTCGCGCAGCCTGCGTTCCTCATCGCGAAGAATAGCGGCCTTTTCAAAGTCCTGATGCGCGATGGCTTCCTTCTTTTCGTTTTGAACCGCCTTCATGCGTTCTTCCTGCTCTTTTACATCCGGCGGAGCGGTAAAGCTATTCAAGCGCACGCGCGAGGCGGCTTCGTCCATCAGATCGATGGCTTTATCCGGCAGAAAACGGTCGCTGATATAGCGGTCGGACAGGCTAACGGCGGCCTGAAGGGCCTCGTCCGTTATTTTCACCTTATGGTGAGCCTCGTAGCGGTCGCGTAGACCCTTGAGAATCGCCAACGCTTCCTCCGCGGAAGGCTCGCCAACCTTAACGGGTTGGAACCTGCGCTCAAGGGCAGCGTCCTTTTCAATGTTCTTGCGGTATTCGTCCAGCGTTGTTGCGCCGATGCACTGCAGTTCGCCGCGGGCTAGGGCGGGCTTGAGGATGTTGGCGGCGTCCATGCTGCCTTCAGCCTTGCCAGCGCCAATTAGCGTATGGAATTCATCGATGAAAAGGATCACGTTGCCCTGCTTTTGCACATCCTTGATGGTATCCTTCAAGCGCTCCTCAAATTCGCCGCGATATTTGCTGCCCGCGATCATGCTGCCCAGATCAAGCGAAAGGATGCGCTTGCCGGTGAGCGTTTCAGGCACCTTACCTGAAACGATTAGCTGCGCGAGCCCCTCCACGACGGCGCTTTTGCCAACGCCGGGTTCGCCGATCAGCACAGGGTTGTTTTTGGTGCGACGGCTCATAATCTGCATAATACGCTCAATTTCATTGCTTCTGCCGATAACGGGATCAAGCTCACCGTCCTGCGCGGCCTTGGTAAGGTCGCGGCTGTACTTTTCCAGGACGCTGTCGCCGTTGGCGGCGCTTTCGCCAGAGGAAGGGTCGGAGGCTTCCTCGCCGCTATCGGGCTGATTCTTGGACAGAATTTCCAGAATCTTTTGCTGCAACTCGTCCGTATCCACATTCATGCTGTGAAGCAGGCTTACGGCCACCCCTTCGCCCTCCTTGAGCAGCGCGAGCCAGAAATGCTCTGTGCCCACATAGCTATGATGCAGGCGACGGCTCTCCAGAATGCTGCTTTCCAGAATCTTTTTGCTGCGCGGGGTAAGCTCCAGCATGCTGGCGTTTTGCGTGCTGCCTTCGCCAAGCAAAAGCCGTACCTGCTCCAGCACGGATTGATAGTTTACGTTTTCCGGCAGCACTTCGGCGACAACGGGCCCAGGTTCCTTTAATAGCCCAAGCAAAATGTGCTCTGTGCCCACATAGGGCTGATGCAGCAGCACCGCGGCCTGCTGGGCCGCCGCCACGGCACGCTGAGCGCGCTGCGTAAAACGTCCAAAAATCGCCATATATGAACCTCCTAAATGGTTGTTTCCAGGGTACGGTGTATGATGTCGCAACGGGCGCGTTCAACGCTCATACCATCGCCCGTCTGCTCGGCATAGCGTTTCGCGTGCGCGTCCTGGGCTATGGTGAGCAGTTCGTCGGTCTGCTCCAGGCTTGCGGGCAGCAGGCTCATGGCCGCGCCCAGCCGCAGGTTGCTCCAATGCTGCATAAATTCCTTTTCATCCATGCGCACGGCATAGCGCAAAAGGCCGTAGCTTCTGA
>JALEIQ010000173.1 GCA_022769795.1 Clostridiales bacterium | reverse complement strand
GTCTGATTATCGTACAATTCCGATTTCAGCCCATAGAATGCAAAGAGGAGCGCAAAAGCAATCAAAACGCCTAAAAGGATCTTTCCCGCAGAGCGCTTCACTCTTTTCCTGCGAATAGCAGCCGCCGCTTTTTCAAAGAGTTGTTCTTCCGTTTCCACTGCTGCTTTTCCGATATCTGCCGTGCTTTTACGAAGAAGTTCAAGATGTTTTTGACAGTTTGGGCAGTTGGATAAATGATCCTCCACGTAGGCCCGCGTATCGTCGCTGGCAATCTTGTCTACAACCAAAGGAAGCAAATCCTTTGTGATCTGGCAACTAGTTTTCATTGCACATCCTCCATTGCTTTTTGAAGCATATATCTTGCGCGATGGTAGGTAACGCGTGACCATGTTTCTGTTTTGCCAAATAATTCTCCAATTTGACTATGGCTTAATTCACAGAATGTTCTGAGAGTAAAAACCTCACGAAAAGGTTCCGGCAGTTCATGCAGCATTTTTTGTGCAATCATCTGCCTGTCGCGCTCTACAAACTGCTCTGCCACATCATCACATGTTTTGGGGAAAGGAGGCCCTTTTTCACAAAGAATGATTTTGTTTGCATTGGAGTAATACACTCTCCGGGCAATTGTACATAGCCATGTACTCACTTTCCCTTCTCCGCGATAATTCTTCCACCCTTTCAGCGCCTGATAGAAAGTTTCCTGACAGCACTCCTCTGCCAGATGTTGATTACGGCACAAACGAAGCAGAAATCGAAAAACCATTTCTCGATATTGCTGATATACTTCTTCAAAGGACTGCATTTCACACCTCCTGTCTGCCTCTCATTTTTGCCCCATCAATATGTTGCCTTTTCTTATCAAAACGTTACAGCAGCCGCGTATTATGCATATAGTAGCTTTTTTACTGTTTCTTGGAAGAAAGTGGACGAAATTGGTGTATTGAATCGTATGTATTGTTATGAAACAACAGTGGCGAGAAAGGAAAAGAACTAGCCCAAACAGCCGCTGTGGCATTCAGAATTGCAACATATTCTTTCATCTATGCGGGAGGACTCCCCCGCCGTGTTCTATCAGGGCGCATCCTGCGCGCCCAAAAAGGTTGCGCGCACGCGCGCTCCTCCACCCACGCCGTTGCTAAGGCTCAGCTCGCCGCCGCAGCGCTGGCAAATTACGCGGCAAATGTTCAGGCCCAGCCCCAAATGGCCCTGCGGGCTGTAGCCCTCCGCGCGGTAGAAGGGTTCCGCGGCCTTGCGCAGCCCTTCCGGGGTAAAGCCGGGGCCGTCGTCCTCCACGGTGACCGCCAGCCTGCCGTCCGCCGCCATCACGGAGATTGCCACACGCTCCCTGGCATAGCGCGCGGCGTTGGCCAGCAGGTTTTCACACGCCTGCGTCACCAGCTCCTGATCCAGCGCCAGGCACAGCCCGCCGCCCGCCGTATGCAGCGCAACCTCCTTGCCGCCGCACAGAATGTGCGCCTCGTCCTCAAGGGCCTTCGCAAGCGCCGCCACCTGCACGGGCGCGGGCCTGGGCTCTATATCATCCAGCCGCCGCAGGCTGGACATGGCCTCCACATATGCCTCCAGCCGCTGGATATGGGCCTGCATGACGCGCACATCCTGCGCCATTTCCTCCGGCCTGGCGCTTCCGCTCTCCAGCTCCTCCCTGAGCATACCCGCGTGGCCGCGCAGCACGGTAAGCGGCGTGCGCAAATCGTGCGCGAAGGCAGCGTTCAGACGCTTGCGCTCCTCCATCTGCTGCCACATGGCGCGATTGCTTTCCGCCAGCGCGGCGCGCATTTTCTCGAAGGAACCGCACAGCGCGCCCATCTCGTCCCGCCGGTCCCAGCGGATGGTAGAATCCAGCTCGCTGGCGGCAATCTTGTGCGAGGCCGCGCGTAGCAGCGCGATGGGCTGCTTGAGCTTTTTGTGGTAAAACAGCGCGCCGCACAGCACCGCCCCGCCGCCGTAGCAGATGGGAAACACGGATATCGTACCCAGCCAGAGCAACGTGTAACGGACGTTCTGCTCTCCGCTGCGTAATGGAATAACCATGATGACGGTGCTGCCCTCGCCCCCCTCCGCGCTTTCGTTGCCCCAATGTTCTGCGGCAATGCGCGTGGTAACGCCATCCGCCTCCACAAGCGCCACCTCGGAGCCCTGTCTATCCAGAATGCGGTAATGGAGGCCGTCCTCGTTGACCCAGCTTTCATAGCTTCCGCCCGGAGGCACCTCGTATTCGCGGTAACTCAGCCAAAAGTCCCGCGCTTCGTTGACGCGCAGGCTGTCCAGCAGGTTTACTGCCAGCGAGCAAACGGCCGTGGCCGTCACAAAACCAACCAGCGTGTACAGCGCGAACGACGCTCTCAGCGACCAATCCCGGATATGCTTGCGCCCGCGCCAGCGCTCTCTCAGCGCACCCATTTATATCCACATCCCCATACGGTTTCAATATAGCTGCGCGCGCCCGCCGCCGCAAGCCCCACCCGGATGCGCCGTATGCGCTCCGCCACAACGGACGCGTCGCTTTCGCCCTCGTAGCCCCATACGCATTCGTAGATGCGTTCCTTATCGAATACCTGCCCGGGGTTCTGGCTCAGCAGCTCAATGATGTCAAATTCCTTTTTGGCGAAGGAAAGCGGCTGGCCATCATAGGTGACGGTGCGATCGGTATAGTTAATGGCCAGATGCTCGTCCATGCGCACCTCCGCGACGCGCACGCGACGACTTTCGCGCCTGAGATGCGCCGCCACCCGCGCGCCCAGCTCGTCGATAGAAAAGGGCTTGATAACGTAATCGTCCCCACCGGCGGCAAAGCCGTGCAGCTTATCCGCATCCTCCACGCGCGCGGTTAAAAACAGCACGGGGCAATCCACATGCTGGCGCAGCCTGCGGCACACGGTAAAACCGTCCACATCCGGCATGTTTACGTCCAAAAGCACCATATCCGGCCCCTGGGCTACCCTTTCAAGCGCCTCTCGCCCATTGAGGGCGGTGATGACCTCATACCCGGTGCGCGTAAAATACCGCGCCAGCATGGCGGTAATATCCGGCTCGTCATCCACGATCAGCAGCCTTGCCATCGCTTCCGCTTCCTTTCCTACCTGCGCCGTTTATGCGCCGGTATACCAAAATTCCCAGGCCGCACAGCGCTAGCGTAACGCCAAACACCGCCGCCGCAAAGCCGTAATGTCCCATGCTCAGCGCGTCGCCGCCAATGGTAGAGGTAATCACCGAGGGAATGCGCCCCACGCCGGAAATCAGCAGCCAGCGGCCCAGCCGCATGTGCGAAAGCCCCACGCAATAGGTAAGCAGATCCTTGGGCGTGCCCGGGAACAGGAAGATAACGAACAGCCCCGCCTCAAGCCTGCGCTCATCCCTGAAGATGCGAAGCGAATCGATCTTCTCCCTGGGAAAGAACACCTCCACGGCCCGGCTGCCGTACCGCCGCACAAATCCAAACACAATCGCCCCGCCAATCGCCGCGCCAAGCAGGCACAAAAGCGTGCCCTCCGCCGCCCCGAAGGCATAGCCCGCGGCGATTTCCAGCGGTTCGCCCGGAATCGCCGCCACAACGATTTGCAGAGCCATCATGCCCACGAAGGCCACGCCGCCCCACCAGCCCTGCTTTTGCACCCAGGCGCGAAACTGTGAAGGATCGTTCAAAAGGTTCAGCATCGGCTTGCCCACCCAAAAGCAAACCGCTACCGAAGCCGCTATAAATATACCTATGCCCATTCCCGCCAGCCATTTGCGCCTGCGCCGCTGTGCGTCAAGAGCCTTTCTCTGCTGTGTATTCAACGCCTGTCACCACTTTCCTGCATTCTGGAACGGCTCTCCGTCCCGGCGGCTTTCAGCATAAGGGGCAGGTTTCTATTTTTTCTCTACTTGAAGGAAAAACGCCCGCGCCGTCCGTTCGCTTTCAAAACGCACGCGCACCTCCCAGGCCAATATACTGCCTATGGGAGGTGCTCACCAAAATGAACGATATTGTCCTTATGGCGCTGATAGCGACCCTGGGAACCTGGTTTGTAACCGCGCTGGGCGCGGCCACGGTGGTATTTTTCAAATCACCCAATCAAAAGGCGCTGAATCTAATGCTGGGCTTTGCCGCCGGTGTGATGATCGCGGCCAGCTTCTGGTCGCTGCTTCAGCCCGCCATCGAGCGCGCGGAGGCCGCCGCGGGCCTGCCCGCCTGGCTGGTGGCCACGCTGGGCTTCCTGGCCGGCGCGCTGTTTATGTGGGGTGCGGATAAGGTGGTATGCCTGGCGCGCAGCCGGGCCAACAGCGCCCAGGGGCGGCCCAACGAGCGGCTCAACCGCATCATAATGCTCATTCTTTCCATTACGCTGCATAACATTCCCGAGGGGCTGGCCGTGGGCGTGGCCTTTGGCGCGCTACAGGCGGGCGTAACGCCCGAGGGCCTCATGGGCGCGATTACCATCGCGCTGGGCATCGGGCTGCAAAACTTCCCGGAGGGAGCGGCGGTTTCCATCCCGCTCAGGCGCGAGGGCTATTCCCGCAAAAAAAGCTTTCTATTGGGGCAGGCTTCCGGCCTGGTGGAGCCCATCGCGGGCGTGATTGGCGCGCTGCTGGTGGTTTACGTGGAGGCCATGCTGCCCTTTGCGCTCTCCTTTGCCGCGGGTGCGATGATATTGGTCGCCGTGCATGAGCTGATTCCCGAATGCCAGGAAAACCAGGCGTCCCAGCCCTATTGCGCCACCATGGGCATTGTGAGCGGCTTCGCGGTGATGATGCTGCTGGACGTGATGCTTGGCTGACAGGGGGCCTTCGGAGGGGGCGGCCCCTCCGAAGGTCATTCGCCCTCTGCCTTCCCCATGGGCTCGATTAACCCGTATGCCTCATAAAGGGTAAGCATGCGCTGCGCGCTCAGCTTTTCGCCAAGCAGCTGGCGAAAGGTAACGCTGCGCTCCCGTCCCTGCGCCTTGAGGTCCTGAAGCCTTTCCGTGGCAGATGCATACTGGGCCTGCACGTCCAAAAGCATGCGTTCAAAGGCTTCCAGGCGATTTTCCGTCATGGCGTTTCTCCTCCCGTATTCCGGATAACAGGCGCTTATTGTAGCATGGAACGCCAGGCCCGGCAAGCAATTTTTCTTCTCCTTTGCCATATGCGCATTCAGATGTTATAATACCATCGGCGCGTGTTTTGGAGGCGCCGATAGGAGGATAGCCGTGCCAAGAAGATTTGCATGCCTTTTTGTGATTTGCCTGGGGATGGCGCTGGCCTGCCATGCGTCCGCAGCCCAAGCCGTTTCAACGCCCGTTGAGGTTGAGGGGCCTCGCGGCACGGTGGATTTTTCATATCTTCAAGCGCTCAATCCGGAATGCGTGGGATGGCTCTATCAGGAAGGGACAAGCTACAGCCATCCCGTTCTTCAAAGCACGGATAATGATAAGTATGAAAGGCGCTCCTTTGACGGCTCGGCTCTCAAGGGAGGCAGCTTGTGCCTGGACGCCGCCGCCAGCCCCGCCCTGGAGGATGCGTTTACCCTTCTTTACGGCGATACCCGGGATGACGGGCCCTTTGCCCTGCTAAAGGAGTATATGGAGCAGGAAACCTATGACGCTCAGGCCCCCTTGCGTTTTCTCACCCCCGCCGGGGACTGGCAGGTGGAGGTTTTTGCCTGCGTGGATTCCTCCACGAGCGCTTCGGATTCCTGGCGGCCGCCGGAGGAGATAAGCGGCGCCTCCCTGAAGCAGTGGTACCGCGCGTTGCGCTCCCAAAGCCAGGTGCAAACCTCCGCTTCGGCGCTGCCCGGCGAGGACGAGCGAGTGCTGGCAATGGTGGGCAAGCGGAATAATAACAAATGCACCCTTGTCTATGGCACGCTGCGTCCCATCCGCTACACGGGCGGCCAGTCCTTCGACCTTGTGAAGCGGGAGCTGGACAGCCGCGAAACCACCAGCGGCCTAAAGGATGTGGGCTCCCTTGGGCAGATGATGGTTTACGCCCAGGACGACCCAATTTGGGACAGGATGCGCTATGAAAGCGGCTCCAGCCAGTATTTCCGCAGGTTTGGCGGCGGAGGATGCGGCCCCACGGCGGTGGCTATGGCGCTTGCGAACCTGGTTCCCGCGGAGGAGCTGCCCAAACTGGGCCTGGCTACGGAATCCGAGCTTGGAGTGCTGTTTTGTACCTGCTCAGTCAACCGCAATTTTTGCAACCGTCAGCATGTGCCCTATCGGCTTTCCACGCCGCAGGAATACCTGCGCTACCTGCCTGTGGCGGTAGCCAACTTTGCCGCTGGTAACAACCGCTGGGGCGTGGTTGCGCGTCGGGGCAACGCCTATGGAACCAGCATGAGATTTTTGGAGCCGCTGTGCAGCGTGTTTGATATTGAGGTGACGCCCACCCGCAGCATAGACGAGGCGCTTGAGGCTGTGTCCAGTGCGCCGGGCCGGTGTATGGTTATTGCCAGCGCCACGCGAGGCAGCCCCTTTACCAAAACCAGTCATTTTCTGCTCATTGCCGGCGCGGATGAGGAATACTTCTATATTCTCGACCCCCTGCCCAGGGATAGCTATAAGTCCATGGACAGGTATGACATTGTGGAGGTGCTTTCCCCGGGCGTTGCGCGCATCCGCCTTGAAAACGCCTCGCTGAGCCTGCTGTTTCCCAGCAGTATTCTAAGCGTATCCGAGTGAAATCTCTAAAGGAGTTTCCTTATGCAGCCAATCGCAGATGCATTTGAGGGCCTCAGCAGTGCAGAGGCGGAAAAACGGGCCGCAAACGGACAGGCCAACGCAATGCCGCGCCAGCGTGAGAACGGCGTATTGGATATTCTGCGCCGCAATGTGCTCACACTGTTTAACCTGCTGAACCTGTGGCTGGCCGCGCTGCTCTTTTGGGTGGGCAGCCACCGCGACATGCTGTTTTTGGGCGTGGTAATTTCCAATACGCTTATTGGGGTGATTCAGGAGCTGCGCGCCAAGCGCACGCATGACAGGCTTCAGCTTTTGAGCGAGGGCCGCGTGCGCGTTTTGCGCGACGGCGCGGAATGCCGGCTTCCCCCGCAGGAGCTGGTTTTGGGCGACGTTGCGCTGCTTTCGCGCGGCGATCAGGTACCGGCGGACGCGCAGGTGCTTAGCGGCCTTGCGCATGTGGATGAATCGCTGCTGACGGGCGAGAGCGAGCCCGTTCACAAGCGCCCGGGCGACAGCCTGTATTCTGGCAGCTTTCTGGTGGGCGGAAGCGTGACCGTGCGCCTGACCGCGGTAGGGGCGCAAAGCTACGCGGGGCAGCTTCAGCAGGCCGCGCGCAAGGTGCGCCGTCCCAGCAGCGAGCTTATGCGGGATATGCGGCGCATTATCCGCTGGGTGAGCATTCTGATTTTGCCTATCGGCATAGGCATGTTTTTGAAACAATATTTCACCATGGATGTGGATCTGCAGGGGGCTGTGACCAAAACGGTAGCCTCTATGCTGGGCATGATTCCCGAGGGGCTTATTTTGCTTACCTCTGTTTCGCTGGCGGCGGGCGTGGTAAAGCTTGGAGGCTCAAACGCGCTGGTGAACGAGCTGTTCGGCATTGAAACCCTGGCCCGCACCGATGTGGTGTGCATGGACAAAACCGGCACCCTCACCAGCGGCGAAATGACGCTGGAAGAAACCCTGCCCCTGAACGGCGCTTCGCAGGACGAAATTGCCGCCTGCCTTGGCGCGCTGCTGGGCGCTTTTTCGGATGAAACGACCACCACGCGCGCGCTTGCGGCCGCCTATCCCATTGGCGGCGAGAAGCCCGCGGCGGCCGTGCCGTTTTCCAGCGCGCGCAAGTGGTCCGCCGGGTATTGGAAGGCGCTTGGCACGGTGGCGCTGGGCGCGCCCGAGCGCCTGGCCTGCGGCGAAGCGCTTGAAATGGCGCAGGCACAGGCGGCCCAGGGGCGGCGCGTGCTGATGCTGGCGCGCACCGCGGAAGCGCTGGACGGCGAAGCGCTGCCGGACGGGCTTGTGCCCATGGCGCTGCTGTGCCTGCGGGATACGCTCAGGCCGAATGTACAAAAAACCGTGCGCTACTTTGGCCAGCAAAATGTGACGCTGAAGGTGATTTCCGGCGACAGCCCGCTTACCGCATCCCATGCTGCGATGGCCGCGGGCGTTCCGGGAGCCGGGCGCATGGTGGACGTAAGCCTGCTTTCGGGCGAAAAGGACTATGCGGCGCTATCCCGCGAGTATACCGTGTTTGGCCGCGTGTCGCCCGAGGACAAGCGCGGGCTGATTGAAGCGTTGAAGGCGGACGGGCACGGTGTGGCCATGGTGGGCGACGGCGTGAACGATATTCCCGCGCTCAAGGCGGCGGATTGCTCCATCGCCATGGCGGGCGGCAGCGACGCGGCCTGCCGCGTGGCGCAGATTTGCCTGCTGAACGCGGATTTTGACGTGCTCCCGCAAATTGTGCTGGAAGGCAGGCGCGTCATTAACAACATCACGCGCGCCTCGTCGCTGTTTTTAGTGAAAAATATTTTTAGCCTGCTGCTATCGGTGCTGCTGCTGGCGCTGCCGTTCGTATATCCTTTCGCGCCCATCCAGCTTACGCTCATCAGCGCGCTTACCATCGGCGTGCCCTCGTTTGTGCTGGCGCTGCAGCCCAGCCGCGACCGCGTGCGTGGCAGCTTCTTGCGCAACGTAATCACACGGGCGCTGCCCGGCGGCGTATGCACGGCGGCGCTGATTATTCCGCTCATGGCTTTTTCCAACCGGCTGGGCTTTTCCACGGAAACGGTGAGCACCCTGAGCACGCTCATTGCCGGGTATTCCGGCATGGTGGCGCTGTTTTTAACCTGCCTGCCCCTAAATCCCCTACGCGGCGCGCTGGTGGCGCTGATGACGGCGGTCTTTGCCGTGGCGGTGCTGTTTTTCCCGCAGGTATTTTATCTTGTGTCTATCGCGGGGAAGCAATGGACAATCCTGGCCGGGGCCGCCGTGCTGGCCCCGGCAGTGCAGGTGGGTCTGGGCGCGCTTGTGCGCCAAGCGGGGAATGGGCGCCCCGCAGCCACGCATCCGGCTTGAGCGTCAGCCATCCTAGAGCTCGTAGCGCTCCAGAATGGCTTTTGAAATTTTGGCCCGGGAAAGGCGGGCGTCCATCGCCTGTTTTTCAATTGCGCGATGCGCCTCGCCCTCGGTTACGTGCTCGTGCTCGATCAGCAGACACTTTGCCCGATCCACCAAGCGCATTTCCTCCAGCTTTTGGTGCAGCTTTTCGTTTTCGCGGCTTATCAATAGCAGACGGTTGCGCGTGGCCTCCGCCAGTTGCACGGTCTGCTGAAAAATTTGCGGGTTAAGCGGCTTGGCAGCCACCAAAACGCCCGCTTCGGTGGCGGGGTCATATATCATTCCCATGAGCTCCGCCTTTACCAGCAGCACAACGGCGCACAGGCTACCGCCGGTAAGCTCCATGGCCAGTTCAAGCCCGCTTTCATCCACAAGCGGCGCGTTGATAATCACCATGCCATAACCGCCCCGCGCCAGCATGCGGCGCGCCTCTCCCGCCGAGGGCACGATGGTCCCCGGGGAAAGGCCCATGCCGCCCAAAAGCTGGCGCAGCTTTTCCACGCCGCGCCCGCACACCAATAACACTTTGCTTTCCGTCACCCGCGCGACCGCCCCTTCCTCCATGCCGGCATTGTGCCGTTAAAAGCGCAGGATCTGCGCGCGCGTCTGGGCTGCGGCGTCATGCGAATGCGCGGCCAGCAGCCTTTGGGCGCGCTGCACATAGCGCGCGGTTACGGCGGGCGGCAGCGCGGCGTTCACAAACACGCTGTCCCGCACAAGGGCGATGGCTTCCTCCATGGTGAGGGGCAGCAGGGGCGCGCCGCTATCCGCCCCGGTGGAAAAGCCATCCAGAGGCAGGCTTTGACGCAGGCCCTCCAGGGCCGCCTCGATCAGCAGGGCAAAGCCGATGTATACGTTCATTGTGGGATCCGGACTGCTTAGCTGCATGCGGGCGAAGCGCTCCTGCGGCAGCGGGATGCGCAGCGCGCTACGGTCGCGCTCCATGCTCCAGCACAGCCTGCGGAAGGCCTCCGGCGCGCCCAGGCGCTCGTAGCTGTTGGGCAGCGGATTCAAAAACAGCGTCATATCCGGCAGACGGCGCAAAATCCCCGCCATGCAGTAGCGCGCCTCCGCCCCCAACGCTCCATCCTCCATGCGAAACAGGTTTTTCCCCTCGCGGTAAAGGGCCAGCTTCACATGCAGGCCGTTGCCCGCCTCGCCCGGCAGGGGCTTGGGCATAAAGGTGGCGTGTACGCCGTATCGCTGCGATACCGCCCGCACCGCGTGCAGGAAAGCCACATAATGATCCGCCGCGGTAAGCGGATCGGCGCGGTGAAAGTCCACCTCGTTTTGGCCGGGGCCGCGCTCATGATGGCTGCTTTCGGGGCGAATGTTCATTTGTTCCAGGGTAAGCACAATATCGCGCCGCACATCCTCGCAGCGGTCCATGGGCGCAACGTCCATGTATCCGCCCATATCATGGGGCTGCATCGTCAGGCGGCCATGCTCATCCAAATCAAGCAGGTAAAACTCGCAGTCCGTGCCGATGCGCACCTGCAATCCCGCATCGGCGGCATGCCGCGTGGCCGCGCGCAGCATGGCGCGGCTGTCGGCGGCAAAGGGCACGCCCTGCGAGGTATACAAATCGCACAAAAGCCGGCATACGCGCCCGGACTGAGGACGCCAGGGCAGTATACACAGGGTGTCCGGGTCGGGCTTGAGCACAAGGTCGCCGCCGGTAACGCTTTCGCATCCGTCCACAGCGGTGGCGTCTATGGCGATACCCGTTTCAAACGCCGCCGGAAGCTGATCCGGCAAAATGGCGATGTTTTTTAGCTGTCCAAACAAATCTGTAAATGCCAGACGGATGAACTTAACGTCGTTTTCCTCAATAAATTGCAAGACCTCGCCGGCCAGCATATCACACCTCTTTCCGCGGCCGTCCAGGCCGCCTGCTCCTGAATTACGCAGCCTCATTATAGCATAGCGCAGGCAGAGGGCGCTGTGTTTTTGCTGTATCTGGGGTGCGTGGGCGTAGGGAGAAAAGGCAGCCTGGTTGAACAAATTTTCCGCACGCAAAAAGCGCGGAAAATGGGTCGCTCCCCCATTCCCCGCGCCTTTTCCTCCCTACGCGCCCGGCTTACGCCAGCCTGAGCACGTCGGCATAGAATGCGTCCATGGCTTCCCGCGTGGGGAACACGGCCACATACATCTGGTTGCCCATCGCGCCGGCGAGCGCGTCCGGAATGCGCTCCACCATGCGCATCTGCGCGGCGTACCTGTGCAGAATGTCCTCATGGCTCAGGGCAAAACGCTTGCCGTCGCGGCGGCCCGCATAGGCGCAGAAGGCGTGCTCGCCCGTGGGCAGGGTGGAGCGGTCAAAGGCGATCATATCCGCCCAGATTTTGTATACGTTGGTGGAGTTGGCATAGTTCATCATATCCGGCGAGAAGCCGCCGCAGTGGCGCATGTTCACTTCCAGCGCCACAACGTCGCCCTTCTTGCCCATACCGGGCTGATCCTGCGTGAGGCGGAAGAACTCGAAGTGCA
>JALEIQ010000172.1 GCA_022769795.1 Clostridiales bacterium | reverse complement strand
GTCTGATTATGGGCCAAAAGTCCACATTGTCAACCCCTTTTGCAATAAATATTACTTTTTGCAACAGCAAAAAGTGCAAAAGATGCTTTTGAATATACACACATTTATATTTTATCACACAATCCATTTTGAATCAAGGGTTTGAGCGCGGTCATAGAAAATCATTGAATAAATATTAATTATAGATCGTTTTTTCTGCAACGCGGGGAGCTTTCTTAATCCGCTACTTGGGATGCGGCAAAAAAATCCCGGCGGCAAACCGCCGCCGGGCAAAGCAATCAGTAATTCTGCGCCTTGATCTGGAAATAAGCCTTGGAATGCTTGCATACGGGGCATAGCTCCGGGGCCTTTGGGCCGATTACGATATGGCCGCAGTTGGAGCATTCCCAAATCATATCGCCATCGCGGCTGAATACCAGGCCGCCTTCCACATTTGCCAGCAGCTTGCGGTAACGCTCCTCATGCATCTTTTCAATACGGCCCACAGCCTCAAACAGGTAGGCGATATCGTTAAAGCCCTCCTCCTTGGCTTCCCGGGCCATCCTGGCGTACATATCGGTCCACTCGTAATTCTCGCCTTCCGCAGCGTCCAGCAGGTTTGCGCTGGTGGTGGGAATGTCGCCATCGTGCAGAAGCTTAAACCAGATTTTGGCGTGCTCCTTCTCATTGGCGGCCGTTTCCTCAAACAGGTTGGCAATCTGCACATAACCTTCCTTGCGGGCCTTGGAGGCGTAGTAGGTATACTTGTTACGGGCCTGGCTTTCCCCGGCAAAGGCGGTCATCAGGTTGGCTTCGGTCTTGCTTCCTTTCAGCGATTTCATAGCTAAGAACCCTCCTTTATCATATCGGCAGCTGGTGTTCAGTAGCAGTATACCCTGCTTTTCATGGAACGAAACGCGCCTATTCCCAGGTTTGGCAAAAACCGAATACGGACCAGTGATCCGTGTGCAGCTGGTACTGTACCAGCGGGTCGGTTTGGCTTTGGGCTGGCAGCTCGGCCATGTTGTTTTGCAGCTTGAGCCCCTTCTGCGTGCCCACCAGGTGATTGTCGCACTGGCTGTTGTACACATAACAATAGCTTTTTACGCTATTGGACATATTGCCCTCTATGGTTGTTACGGCATAGAGGCCGTCGCCCAAATCCTGCACATCCACAACGGAGCCGATATGCACGGTGCGGTAAGCGTTGCTCATGTCCGCATAAATCACCAGATAACCAGGCTTGGGCACGCCCACAAAGCGGTTCATATCCATGAAGCCGTCGTACTGGTGACCCACCTGCCCCTCGCGCAGAAATTGCACCATGGGCACATGCTCGGGATCAATCTCGCCAAGCTTGATGGGATTGCTGCCGGATGCGTTGGCGCAATAGATGGTGAATACCGAGCACCAGCCCACCTCCTTCTTCTTGCCGTAATACCACTTGGCATATTTGTTGTACTTGGGCAGGCGCGCGCGCTTGACGGAGTAAAACTCTCGCCTGAGCACATAGATGTAGTTCTTTACCAGCTCCGGCGGATAGTCATCGCCAACGGAAACGCGGTACGCGCGCTCACCGTCTGGTGCGGAGTAGGTCACGGTGGCCTCGCCTGGGGCAACGCCTGTCATGAGGCCGTTTGCGTCCACAACCACAACCGCCTCGTCCGACGAGGTAAAGGCGCCGTTGACGGCGGGATATACGGTGCTTTCGCGCTCGTCATACGGGGTAACCTCCGGCGCCACGCAGGGAACATAGGCGCTGTCCCCGGTGTGCAGGGTATAGACGCCGGTTTCTTCGCCCTCCTGCGCCGGGCTGAGCAATCCGGCCAGCGCGGCGTCAAACTGCGCGTCGCGCTCGTCATCCGCCAAGGCGGAAGGAATCATCAGCGTCAGGCACAAAAGCAGGCAGGCGGCTGCAAGCACGCGGGAAGCACGGTTCATGAAAAGGCTCCTTTCGCTAGAAAACTTATACAGGTATAGTATATCCTAAGAAAGCGCCGCCATCAAGGCGCGATAGAAGAAAACAGGATTCTTAAAAGAAAAAGGCGAAGGGAACGCCCCCCTTCGCCCGCGTTTACCATAATTAGCCCAGAGGCTTGATTTCCGTGACTTCGCACAGAATTGTCGCTCCGCCTTCTTCAACCTCAAGGGCGGAAAGAACGGCCTCGTCCGTTACCACGGTAAAGCGCATTTTCGCGCCCGCTACGGCAAAGGGCTTCGCGCCTTCCTCGCCGGAAGGATTGGCTGCATAAACAGCCACGCCCTCGCCGTTCGCCAGCAGGTTTTGGCGGCTCTGGTTTTCGGCCAGACCCAGCTTGAGATAGTACTTGCCCTCGTTTTCAGCGCAACCGAAGATGAAGAAACCCGCGTTTGCGCTGCCGTCAGGGTTGGTGGTGCATACCAGATAGAAGCCGGAGAACGAATTGATAGCGTTCATCAAATCATCGCCAGAAAGAGCGCTGTCGGCATAGAAATCGGCCACGGAGGCGCTGCTGAGCGCGTCAACCTCAGCCAGCGCGGGGGCGCAGGCGAGCGTCGCCGCTAGCATAAGCGCGCAAAGACACAGGAACAGCTTTTTCATGAAAAACACATCCTTTCAAAATTTTTAGAGCTACCCCTTCCATTCTACCATAAGGCAGCCTCCCGAAACAAGCGCTTGTTTGCGGCTTGCTTTGCCAAAACCGGCAGCAGAAAACGGCTGCGGCGCAGGAAGGGTTCATCCTCGGTTTTCCGCTCTTTTTTGCCAAGGGGAAAAGGCAGAAAAACATCCGTTCTTTGCAAAGAAACGCAAAAATACAGGAAGCGGCGACAGCCTTCGACAAATCCTTTCATTGCGATGTAGAAAAAGATAGTATATGCTAAAGAAGGCTTTAATATCCGTGGCATTTTGTCGAGAGGAAGTGAGCATACCATGGAAGCCAACAAAGAGCAATACCTATTTCTCCGTAGGCGGGCGGGCCAGCTCTATTTGGAAGGGTTTAACGGAAACGCGCGTAGGTTGCTCAAACGTGTGGATGAGGAACAGGAACGCAGGATACGCCGCTGGATGAACGCCCAAGCCGCGCGTCCGTCCGCAGACGACGGGCCGCTCCGGGCTGAACAATAATCGGCGTTTTCAAATTTGTTAGCACTCTTTTTGAATGAGTGCTAATTTTTTGTTGATTTTGGTATCTTTCTCTGCTACAATAAGAGGGCGGTTCCTATTTATGGCCGCATAACCCATATTGTACCCTGCCGGTGGGCGGGGCCTTTTTCAGGAGGCAGACACCATGAGCAATCAAAAGGGCAATATCTCTATCCATGCGCAAAACATTATGCCAATCATCAAGCGTTGGTTGTATTCCGATAAGGATATCTTCTTCCGCGAGATGGTTTCCAACGGCTGCGACGCTATTACCAAGGAAAAGATGCTCCATCCCGGCGAGGAGCGCGACTACCGCGTAACCGTTACCCTGGATGAAAAGGCGGGCGAGCTGCGCTTTAGCGATAACGGCATCGGTATGACGGCTGAGGAAGTGGAAAAGTACATCAATCAGGTGGCCTTCTCCGGCGCGGAGGAGTTTTTGAAGAATTACGAAGGCGAGGAAAAGGGCGGCATCATCGGCCATTTTGGTCTGGGCTTCTACTCCGCCTTTATGGTGGCCGACAAGGTGACCATTGAAACCCTCAGCGGCAGCGAGGGCGCGGCCCCCGTGCGCTGGGTAAGCGAGGATGGCATGGCCTTTACCATGGAGGAGGGCAGCCGTACCGAGCGCGGCACGGACATTATCCTGCACATTGCCGAAGGCGAAAAGGAGTTTTTGGAGGAATACCGCGCGCGCGAGGTGCTCAAACGCTATTGCGGCTTTATGGCCACGCCCGTATACTTCGACGTGATCAAGGAGGAGCCGCCCGTTTCCAAAGCGGAGGGCGAGGAGGACGCAAAGCCCGAGGAGCCCAAGGGGCCGGAGCTTATCAACGCCACGCAGCCCCTGTGGCTGAAAGCTCCCAAGGACTGCACCGAGGACGAGTACAAGCAGTTCTACCGCGATGTGTTCCATACCTATGAGGATCCGCTGTTCTATGTGCACCTGAACGTGGACTATCCCTTCAACCTCAAGGGCATTCTGTACTTCCCCAAGCTCACCAACGACTTTGGCACCCGCGAGGGCGAAATCAAGCTGTTCAGCGGCCAGGTATTTGTGGCGGATAACATCAAGGAGGTCATTCCCGAGTTCCTCATGCTGCTCAAGGGCGTTATCGACTGCCCCGACCTGCCGCTGAACGTGAGCCGCAGCTTCCTGCAAAACGACGGATATGTGAAGAAGCTGTCCGCCTACATCACCCGCAAGGTGGCGGATAAGCTGACCGGCCTGTTCAATACCGAGCGCGAGAATTACCAGAAGTACTGGGACGACATCCATCCCTTTGTAAAATACGGCTGCATGCGCGACAGCAAGTTCTTTGACCAGGTGAAGGACACCCTGCTGTACAAGACCACCAAGGATGGCTATTATACCCTGCAAGAGTACCTGAGCAAGAACGAGGGCCGCCTGGGCAAGAAGGTGGTTTACACCAACGATCCCACCCGCCAGAGCGCCAGCGTGGCCATGTATGACGCCGAAGGCGTGGACGTGGTGGTGATGGACGCGCTGATCGACCTGAACTTTGTAAGCTTCATGGAATACTCCGCGGGCGTGGACGGCCTGAAATTCGCCCGTGTGGACGCGGACAGCGATACCTTCACCAAGGAGCTTTCCGAGGAGGAAAAGAAGCAGAACGAGGAAAAGGAAAAGACGCTGGCCGATTTGTTTAAGGCGGCCACCGGCAAGGAGGATTTGACCGTTAAGCTCAGCGCTCTCAAGGATGAGGCCTTGCCCGCCATGCTCACCCAGGAGGAGCAGGGCCGCCGCTTCAGCGAGATGGGCCGCATCTACGGCCAGGACTTTAAGATGCCGGAGATGCATACCCTGGTGCTGAACGCCTCCAACGCGGTGGTTAAGAGCCTGATGGAGGCGGAATCCGGCGAGAAGCGCGACCTGATGGCCGCCCAGTTGTACGACCTGGCCCGCATGAGCACCCGTCCCCTGGAAAAGGACGAGATAACGGCCTTCCTGAACCGCAGCAACAAGCTGCTGGAGATGCTGGCGGAAACCAGCCGTTAACAGAAGTGTAACAACCTGTTGGCGAAAAGCAGGGTTTCGCCTCCCTGACCGCGTATACCTTGTATAGCGGAACGCGCGATTTTCCGCGCGCCGCTATACAAGGTTTTTTTAAGGAGAAGAAGTATATGTGCAAGCGACTGCTCTGCTGGCTTATGGCCATAATCCTGCTTGCGGGAACCGGCTGCGCCCTAGCCGCTCAGCCCCGAGAAATCTATCCTCTGGATTATGATACCCTGCCCGAGCCCCGTTCGGGCCAGCACAACTACCTGCTGGCCTGTGTGGACAACTGGCAGGGCAACGCGCAAAACCTGGGCAATACCGACGGCGTAATGATGGTTACAATGGATGTGGACGCAAAGCGCCTGATGTTTACCACCTTTTCGCGCGAAATGCTCATCAAACGCCCGGACGGCGGCATTGGCCGCTTTACCTATATCGCCAAAAACTATGGCCCCGACGCGCTGTGCCGCACGGTCAGCACCCATTTTGGACACAAAGTAGAAAAGTACATTATCTTTAGCATGGACAACGTGCAAAACATCATCGACGCGATGGGCGGCGTTTATATTACCGTAACCGACGCCGAGGCGGATTACCTCAACCGCTACCGCATCGCCCGCGACGCAACCACCCCCAGCATGGATAAGGCCGGAACCTATCTTTTTGGCGGCCATGCTGCGGTTATTTACATGCGTATCCGCAAAGTGGGCGGCGACGGCGATTCGGGTCGCACGCGGCGTATGCGCACGGTGCTTGGCACGCTGGCGAACAAGTACGCGCAGGCCTCGCTGGATGACGCGCTGACCCTGCTCACCAGCGTGGCGGATAACGTGGTAACCACCAACATGAGCATGGCCGATATGCTGGAGGCCGTGGGTTATGCCATGGAGCTGCGCGGCGCAGAGCCGGAGGGCATCCAGATGCCGCCGCAGGAGGCTATGGAGTCCATTTCCTATGCGGGCATGAGCACCCGTCAGGTGGATTTTGAGTACAGCCGGAAAAAGCTGAACGAGTTTTTGGAAAGCCAGAGCTTTGATGTGATTGACGAGTGACATGCAAAAAGCGCGGCCTTGCTTATGCCCTGCCGCCTCGATTTTGAACGCGAACCTTCAATTCTAACGAATCAAAAGAAAACCTTCTCATTGCAAAGGGCCCCGTCATTTTCTATACTGAAGGCAGGAGGTGGCATTATGGCCAAGGAAGATCAGAAGGATTTTAACGCAATGCTTCACAGGGCTACCGATATGCCAAGGGTGCAGATCATCACCGACGAGCCCAGCATCAAAAAATACGGTGGAGAACGAATGTATTTTGCGCCGCCTATCGCCTATGACGAAATGATGAAAACCGTTCCGTATGGAAAGGTTATTACCGTTGGCACGATCAGGGAGCGTCTTGCCAAAGCGAATCACGCTGATTTTACCGACCCTATCACGGCGGGAATCTTCGTGTCCATTGCGGCGTGGGCAAGCCATCAGCGCTCAGCAGACGAAACGCCCTATTGGCGCACGTTAAAGGCGCATGGGGAGCTGAACGCAAAATATCCCGGCGGGATTGAAGCGCAAAAGGAAAAGCTGGAAGCAGAGGGACACACAATCATTCAAAAGGGCAGAAAGAATATCAAGTATTTTGTAAAGAATTATGAAGCGGCGCTTTTCGAGCTGAAATAGTTTTTGAACGTAGAAAGCCCATCGTATGCAAAAGCCGCGCGCCCCGCGAAAGCGAAGCGCGCGGCTTTGTGTTGCGTAACCTGTGCCAATGGTCTATACTGTTTATACGCAGATGAATAACGTGCTCATATTATATTCACACAAAAGGAGGGTTGCCATGCATCGCTTTCCCTTCCAACAGATCGTAGAAGTATCGGGAACCGCCATCCCGCTTGCCATTCTCCTGATTGAGGACGACGCGCAGCGGGCGTTTCTGACGGAAATGTATTTTCAGTATAGGGCTCTCATGTACAAAACCGCGATGGACTTTTTTGAAAAAGGAAGCCATGAAATTGAGGACGCGGTGAGCGCGTCCGTAGAGCGCATGTGCAGGTACTGCCATGCTTTTCAGGCGGCGGAGTGTAACAAACGCGCGTCCTATGTGGTCGTATTAGTTGGGAACGTATGCCGCAATCGGCTGCGGGAAATAAAGCGGCAGCGCAGTCTGTGCAACGACGGCTTCACTACTGAGGAAATGGAACAGCTTCCCGGCGAGGACGACGTACACGGAACGGTGTTTGACAGAATCTACGCGGTGGATTTGCTGAACTCCTTTGACGAATTGAGTGCGCGGGAACGCGACCTAATTTTGATGCGGCATGTTGACCTGATGGACTATGACGAAATGGCGGCCCTGCTTCATATGAGGGAAGGGGCGGTTCGGACGGCGCTTTCCCGGGCGAAAAAGCATTTGGAGGCGCTTGCCGGAGCCGCGAAGGGAGGAACACGGGATGGAGAAGAATGAAATCCTATCAGGCAGAAGCCTCCAGGATAGGGCCTATGACCTATTGGGGCAGATGCTTGTGGAGCGGGAAACGGAAAGACTGCTCAGGGAGCTGGAGCAGGACCGGGCCTGCGGCCATACCACGGAGATGGACGCCTTTTTTGCCCGGCAAGACCGCGGCAATCTTGCCCGAATCCAGGCGTATTGCCGCAAGCAGGGGACGAAACGGCTGCTTGAGCACACCCTGCCCAGAATCGGAAAAATCGCCTCCGTTGTGATAGCGGTCATTGTATTGGCGGGCGGCGCCGCAATCGCCACAAGCCACACGGTGCGCGTTCGCGTGATGCGGCTGCTGGTTGAGATGGAGGAAAGCCATACGGCGGTCAAATTTGCGGAGGATGAGGAGGCCTCGTTTGATGTTCCTGCCGGATGGAAGGGGGATAGTTTTCCATCTTATATTCCTGATGATTTAGAGCTTTTGAAAGCTGATGGAAGAAAAACAATGAGCTATGTTGAATACGCCGATAGTCAAAAGTCTGAGATCGTTCTGCAATTTCTAGAACTTAATGAATCTGCTAAGGTAAATGTGGACACCGAAAATGCAACGCTTAATGCGATTATCATAAATGGACAGCAAGGATATATAGCAGTAAAGGACTCAACCGTTAAGCTGTTTTGGTCTAACAGTCGTAAATTCTTTCTGCTGGTAACAAAGGGAATGCCTATAGAAGAAACCATAAAAATTGCCACAAGTGTAAAGCCTATAAAATAATTTTTAAAAAAAGAAATTTCCTGTAACAAAGCTTACCTCCTTTTCAGTCTTATTAACTGTCAAGCCCAAATAAAGGAGTTTTTTTATAAAACGCTTTTTCGCTTTCGCAATACTGGCATCTTGCCTTATACTCACGGAATCAACGGCAAAGATACGTTTTTCACAGTAATAACTCGTAATTGAAGAACAGTAGAACACATAAGAGAGGACGTGGAATCATGAAAAAGAGAAACCTGCTGATGCTTCTTATGGTGCTTGTAGTTTGCATATGTGGCACTGCCCTTGCGGCTGATGATTTTACTATTCCAAGCATTCAGAACGCTGAAGGTCACAGCGAAACGATTCGTTCGATTGCGATTGGCGATACTGTGTACCTTCTTTCCGCCGGAAAAAACCTGTATACCTTGGATACCGAAACACAGCAAGTTACGCCTGTGCCCATGCATAACGCCAACCCGGAGTATGAACAGATTCCACAAACCGCCCTGGACTTTCATGAGATTCCGAGAAACGAAGCCGCTCCGGATTGGCTGAAAAGGTACGCTACCCTGATTGATATGCTTTTCTGGGACGGAGAAGCGCTGTACGGCGTTAACGAATTAAACGGCGCGCTATACCGCCTGGACTTTACTGGGGACGGCGCGACGCTTCACGCCATCGCAAAGCTGGACTTCTTTTCTGGAATCGAAAAGGAATGCATGCCGTCGCTTTCATCCGGCGTGGCCTGCGACGGCTCCCTGTATCTGATGATGTGCCTGGCGGCGGATGAGAACTGGTCTTCCCTGTACCGCTTTGACATGGCAACCGGGGCGCGCGAACCGGTGAAAGGACAGGGAAGGATTGCCGAGGTCGCCCAATATCGGGATGGCCAACTGCTGCTGTTTGAGAAACGATCCGACTCGCAATGGCAGATTACCGGCTTTGATACCGCAACGCAAGCCCGAACCATCCTTTGGGAGAGCGACAGGATAAATATCGAGAACGTGCTCGGGCTGCTCTATGACCCCTGGCGGGACCGGGTGCTGATTCAGGCGGGCAACGAGCTTTTGACCTTTGTTAGTGAAACGGCCTGCGAGGTTGTTGCTTACCTGCCGCCCTTTGAGTTCGATTTCCGAGCGCTAGCGGAGAACGGCCTGCTGATACTGCCGCACGCTCAATCCGTTCACGCGCTGTCCACGCTGCCAGAAAAGCAGTTGAAACCCCTTCAAGTAGCCTGCAACGACCTAGAGGAATGGATGCAGAAAGGCTTTTCAGAAGCTTATCCAGATATCGCGGTGAAGCACAAGCAGGTATATATCCATGAATCAGCAGCTTTATTTTCTGAACAAATCACTCTCCAATCAGACGAGATTGACATCTTCGAGATTCCAGTAGGGAGCATAGCCCAAAGGGCAATTGAAAAGGGGTATTATGTTCCTCTAAATCAGTCTAAACTCATCCGTGAAAAAGCAGCTGCATACCGACCATTTTTCCAGCAGTCAGTAATACATGGCAGCGATATTGCTGCTATTCCCAGGAAAGCAGAACAATATACACTTGGTTATAGTAAATACGCGCTCGCCGAATTAGGCCTTACGGCATCGGATATGCCTTCCAGTTTTATGGAATTGATGGATTTTTTATTGGAATGGGATGAACGAGTGGGCGATATTGCGCAACAAGCAGAAATTACTCCTTTCAACATTGCAAACGACCAATTAAAAGCTGAATTATTTGTTATGCTGATAGATCAATACTATTTGCTGATGGTGGAAAACGCATCAGCCGTGCCTCTTTACGAAGCAGAACTGGCTGATCTGCTGGACAAATTATCCAGCGTTTGCTCTACAATTCCAAACGGCATTGAGAAAAAACGGACAACAAGTCCTTTTGAACGGTTTGCGAGTATTCAGGTGAATGATCAATCATCTTATCTTTTCAACAGATATTGTTCCTTTCTTCCCGGGCGGCGTAACTACTCAAATGGCAGATTCGTTTCTGATTTCGTGCCGATTGCCCTCACATTGCCTTCTCAGGACAGCCCACTTTTGCTTTTTGAGGGAACCCTTTTCATCGTTAACCCCTATTCCTCTCAAAAGGAGCGAGCAATCCAGTGGATTGAATTTTACATGAATCACTTGCCCGCAAAGGACGCCGCGACATTTGACCGTGATGCATCGCCATTGGAATTTGAAACATACAGAATAATGAAAGAATACTACACAGAAGAAATTGCAAAAATGGAGTCCCGAATTAAGGCGGCTGAGGGTGCGGCCAAAGGTGATTTGGAATCGCAGCTTCAGGCAATGCAAGAAACGTTGGAGGGGCTGGAACAAATCAAATGGGATGTCAGCACGCAGGCTCTGGAGGACTATGAGCGAATGTTCGCTCAATATACTGTTTTGTGGGATGACCGCGTATCTGCCAGCTCATTTAGCAAAACCTACGTAAGCTATTTGAATGAGGGCCTGCCGGGAGAAACGGTTGCCCATGAGTTTTTTGCCGCATACGAGATGATTTTGAAGGAATCCCGTTGAGCTGAGTTCTATGCGCTGATATTTTTATCATTACTTTGATAGAAATATTTAAGGAAGGTGGTTCCATTGGGGAGATTTAGCGCTTATGCAAACCTAATACCTAATGGCAATTTAGCAAAACGCTAACCGGGCAGAAACGGTTTTGCGACCACCAGAATGGCATGGTTCAATCTAAAATGTGGGGTGGTGATACAAATGATTGCAAAGGTAATATCCTGGCAATCCTGTATACACAAGTAGAAAGTCCTTGCAAAATGGGCTGGCAAGCACCCATCGCCATGAGCGATGGCATCTTACAAGGACTTCGTTTAGTATACCACAAGTTTTGCGAGATGAACACATAATAGAAAACGATATGACTAGAACGACTTAAATCTCTTCTTTAGAAAAACCAAATGGGTTCAAACATTTTCAGTACCATATTACAGGACAAAAGAGAAAGGAATAAACACTATGAAGAAAACGATACAGATCGTATTGCTTTTGTTGGTATGCTTTGCTATTGTTGGAAACGCTTATGCTGTCGGTTGTGGAAACGAACACTATTATAACTGCGGTGGAGGCATAGGCAATGACGGAACAGAATATCACGCTCCAGGAACAAATCAAAGATTCAAATGCTATCAGCATGTTGCTTATAACGAAGAAACGACCGCTTGCAAAATACATGAGGACTGTTTGGTAACAACGAAAGATATATGGCATCGCTACAAATGTATGAGATGTTCATATGGCAGTGATGGCTCATACGAAGCTTTTTACAGAACAACGACAACCCATTCCAAATAATATCAAACAGTCATATAAGTACCGCTCTTGGACATAACTGGGTAGACTATACTTGCACCAGGTGTGGAGCTATGTTGGCGCGGTAATGTGCAATCGCAAACCAACGTTTCAAATTTGATTAACGAAAGCTGAAACTTGTAAGTAGTTGACGCTCATGCAGGTCAAAAGCGCTGAGGGGCTTCCCCTGCGCTTTTGACCTCTCAAGCTCTAGGCGCATCCGCTTGCCAAAATCTATTTTTTTCCGAAAAATAAAGGAGGAGGCTAAATGAAACATGCTCCTTTGAAGAAACTATCGGCAATGCTTCTGGCGATACTGCTGCTAAACATGGCACTGATAAACCGCGCAGCAAGCCAGGAGCCTCTCGGTACAAAGAACGCGACCTTTCCCCCGGCTTATGACGCGCAGCTCGTACAGGATTCCCTGTACATACTCCTTGAGGATAAGCTGGTTTCGCTCTCTGCGAATCAAAAAGAATGGGCCACAGTATTCTCTTTTTCAAAGTACCCGGAGCTCAACTGGTACTCAACCCTGCTTTTTTCCGATAACGCCTCCCTTTATCTGCTTGATTCCTTGACCCAGGCAGTCTACGCGCTATCCACGCTGCCGGAAAAGCAGTTGAAGCCGCTTCAGGTGGCGTCTGTCAGTTATCTGGAAGGCTGGATGGAGGAGGGCTTTGCAAAGGCCTATCCGAACGTAGCGGTAAAGCAAAGGCAAGTATTCGCGAATAAGGCCGCGCCTTTGCTGGCGGAGCAAATGCTTTCCCAATCAGACGAGATTGATATCTTCGAGCTTTCCATAGGCAACGCCGCCCAAAACGCGATTGAAAAGGGGTATTATTATCCGCTCAATCAATCTGAAACCATTCGTGAAAAGATGGACACGTATCGCCCATTCTTTCAGCAGGTTGCCATGAAGGGCAGCGATATTGCCGCCATTCCAGGCATGGCGAAGCAGTATACGATTGCCTATAGCCAATACGCTATGGCCCGGCTGGGGCTTACGGCAGCAGATATGCCCTCCAGTTTTATGGAACTGATGGATTTTTTGCTCGAATGGGATGAGCGTGTGGGCGACGTTGCGCGGGAGGCGGAGATCACCCCTTTTGGGAACGCGCTTGAGAATGCTCAAATAAAAACCGAGTTGTTTGCCATGCTCATGGATCAGTATTACACGCTGATGGAGAGAAACCCCTCCTCCATTCCCCTTTACGAAGCGGATATGGCGGTTCTGCTGGACAAGCTATCCCAAGCCTGCGCTACGTTTCCCCAAGCCCCTGCGAAAAAGCCCTATGTAGTTACAAGCGAACGATTTCAACACATCCAGGTGAACGATCAGCCGTCTTACCTTTTCAGCGTATACGCCTCCTTTCACCCTGGACGGCGCAACTTTTCAAACGGAGAATCCGTTTCTGACTTTGTTCCCATCGCTCTCGCCCTGCCTTCCCAGGCTCGCCCGATTTTGCTGTTTGAGGGAACGCTGTTCATTGTCAACCCCTATTCCTCTCAAAAGGAGTTGGCCCTCCAATGGCTCGCCTATTACATGAATCACTTACCCGCCAATGAGGCCGCGGCATTTCAGGAAACCGCGACACCCATGGAGTCTGAGCTATACCAAAGGATGAAAGAATACTATACCGCCGAAAAAGAAAGACTCGAATCCCGATTAGAAGCAGCCGAGGGCGCGGCAAAAAGCGAACTGGAAGCGAAAATTCAAAACAAGCAGGAGCAGCTACGCAGGATAGAGGACATCAAGTGGGATGTCAGCGCCCAAGCGCTTAAGGACTATGAGCGAATGTTCGCTCAATGCGCTGTTTTATGGAAAGATGCCTACGCACATGCCAGTTCCTTTCACAAAACCTACGTAAGCTATTTGAACGAAGGTCTGCCGGGAGAAACGGTTGCCCATGAGTTCTTTGCCGCATACGAGATGATTTTGAAGGAAGCCCGATGAAATACAAGCTAGCATTCCAGCGTTGATTTACTCAAAAACACCCCCGGAGCATGGCGGCAAACCATGCTTCGGGGGTGATATGCTTGCTTATCCGTGGTAAGCTTATTCTTCTTCCGGCTCCTCGGGCAGCTCGGCGTTGTGCCACACGTTTTGCACATCGTCGTTGTCCTCAAGCATTTCCAGCAGCTTTTGCACCTTGGCCAGGGCTTCGTCATCGGCGGGGGCCACGGTGTTTTGCGGAATCATCTGCACCTCGGCGCTCAGGAAGGTAAGGCCCTGCGCCTCCAGCTTTTCACGCACGGCGCTGAACTCGTTGGGGTCGGTGGTCACCTCAAACGCGTCGTCCATGGTTTGCATGTCCTCCGCGCCAGCGTCCAGCACGGTCATCATCATTTCGTCCTCGTCCATATCAGGCGTGCGCTCAATCACCAGCAGGCCCTTTTTGTCAAACATAAAGCTCACGCTGCCCGTTACGCCCAGGGAGCCCTCGTTCTTGGCAAAGCAATGGCGAATGTCGCTGGCGGTGCGGTTGCGATTATCGGTGATCGCTTCCACGATGAGGGCGATGCCGCCGGGGGCATAGCCCTCGTAGGTGATTTCCTCATAATCCACGCTGCCCAGCTCGCCCGCGGCCTTTTTGATGGAACGCTGGATGTTGTCATTGGGCATGTTGTTGCTCTTGGCCTTTGCGATCACGTCGCGCAGCTTGGAGTTGCTGTCGGGATTGCTGCCGCCTTCACGCACGGCGAT
>JALEIQ010000121.1 GCA_022769795.1 Clostridiales bacterium | reverse complement strand
CTCCACTTTCCTGGTTTGTTCTGTCTCCCATTTGCTTTTAGTTACTTGGCGTGGGTTTCCGTGCTTTCGAACAAACTCGAAGGAAAGGAACCTGAACCACATGACCTCAGCCGGGTAGCGCTAGCATTATAGCATGAATCCATCGTTTTGCAAAGCGTTTTGCGTAAATTTTCTATTTGTTATCCTTGATCATTCGGCGGATATCGTCCAATAGACTGGCGAGGCTTGGCGATTGCTTGATGGATTCCTCCACCTTGTCGATAGAGGACATGACCGTCGTATAATGCCGCCCGCCGAACGCGTCGCCAATTTTGGTCAGGCTCAGGCCCATCATCTCGCGGGCCAGGTACATGGCGATCTGCCGGGGCACGGTGATTTCATGATTGCGCTTGGGGCTTTTCAAATCCTCCACGGTGATGCCGTAGTAGTTGGCCACCGCGTCCTGAATGCTGTCGCAGGTAAGCAGGCGCGTTTCGGTGTGCTTAAACAGCTCGCGCAGGGCCTCGCGCGCCAGCTGCATATCAATGGGCCTGCGCGTCAGGCTGGAATAGGCGGTCAGGCGGGTGAGGCTGCCCTCCAATTCGCGTATGTTGGTATCGATTTTTTCAGCGATCAGGGCCAAAATTTCATCGTCGATATTCAGGTGCTCAAACTCCGCCTTCTTGCGCAGAATGGCCAGGCGGGTTTCAAAATCCGGGCGCTGGATATCCGCCACCAGGCCGCCCTCAAAGCGACTGCACAGGCGTTCCTCCAGCTTTTGAATTTCCTTGGGCGGCTTATCGGAGGTCATCACAATCTGCTTTCCGGCCTCGCGCAGATGGTTGAAGGTATGGAAAAACTCCTCCTCCGTACCGTGCTTTCCCGCGATGAACTGGATATCGTCCACCATCAGAATATCCACGTTGCGGAAGCGCTCGCGGAACTGCTGGTTCTGATTGGTCTGCATGGCGGTACCCAGCTGGTTGGTAAAATCCTCGCTGGTGATATAGAGGATTTTCATATCCGGATACAGCTCGTGCGCGTAATGGCCGATGGCGTGCATCAGGTGGGTTTTGCCCAGGCCCACGCCGCCGTAGATGAACAGCGGGTTATAGGCCTTCGCCGGCACCTCCGCCACCGCCAGGGATACCGCGTGCGCAAACCGGTTGCTGGAGCCTACCACAAATGTGTCAAAGGTGTATTTGGGGTTCAAAAGCGCCAGCGAATCGCCCGAGGAACGCGCTTCCAGCTCGTTTACGCGGCTTTGCAGCTCCTCATGGCAAAGCACCTCCACCTTGAGCGAACGGCCCGCCGCCGTGCTTACAGCGTTCTGAATCTGCCCCATATAGCGGCTGGTGCCCATTTGCTGCACCACGGGGCTTACGCATTCCAGAAGCACAATATCCCCAATCAGCGCGTAGGGCTTCAGCGCGGTTTCAATCCAGGTGCTGTAACTGATGCGGGTCATTTCCTCCTGCAAAATGCGGCAGGCGCTTCCCCACAATTCCTCAGCGTTCATCACGGCACATACGACCTTCCATTCGTGTATATTATACAAACTTTCTTGGCGGCAAGTTATCCACAATCATAGCCTATCAGACAAAAAGAATGTGGAAAACACACTTGTGGAAAACCACAGCCGTTTTCCTCATTTCGCGCTTTATCATAGCAGATACGGACAGTTTTGACAAGTATCCTCCCATTGCGTCTTTTTGCATAGGAAGCCGTATGTTGAAAACCCCGCCTTCTACCCATGGTGTTGCGGCAGGCACAAAAACACAAAACATGGCGTTGGGCATGCGAAAAACGAAATAATTATGCAATAATTCCCTTATGATTATTCGTTTTTTAAGAAAGAATTTCCGAATTGCGCAATTCATGAAAGAAAAAACAAGGAGAAGCCGTGAACGGTGTAGAAATATGCCTTAGAACCGTGCTGCCAGCATACATCAGGAGGGAAGGGACAATGGCAATCCCGATTGGGCAGGAGGATGTTGAGCGCGTGCTCAGGCCATGGCTTGGGTCGCTTTTTTTGAACGCCCATCCCCTGGCCGCTTCCCTGAGCGCGCACATGAGCGCCTACGCCCCCTACCGTCAAAGCCTGGAAAGCCTGCGCGACGAGCTGGAAGCCATGCTACTGACGCAGCTCAACCGCTTTACCAACGGCAGCATGACCGTGATTTGCGATAATTACCACAGCCGCCGCCTGGGCACGGAGCAGCTAAGCGCGCTTACCGATGATCTCATGGGCGTGATTTTTGACAAGCTGACGCCCTTTTCCGCCAATTTTATCAAACTGAACGATTACAGCCTGCGTGTTCACAGCCTGAACGCCCTGCGGGTGCTGTGCCAGCGCTACGCCTCCTTTTATACGCAGGAGGAGTTTGCCTTCCTCAAGCGCATGATACGCACCATCTACCCGCCGCAGAGCTATGAAGCCTGGCTTCGGGACTGACCTTGCGAGCGCACCGTTTGGCATATGGTAGGAGGGAAGCCAGCATGGAAAACCCCGCCGCAGGCGCGCAAGCCGCTCTTTTGTTCGCAAACGACCCCGACGCGTTTGCCCTGTTTGCGCTGCTTAAAAGCCGCCTGCTGGCCGCATGGCCGGAAAGCGGCCTCAAGGTGCAAAAAACGCAGATTACCTTTCTGGATCCGCGCGGATACTGCTTTGTGTGGTTGCCGCGCCGGGGACCGGGCAGGCCGCGCGGCAGCCTGGGCATAAGCTTCGGCCTGGGCTACGAGCTTCACAGCCCGCGGCTGTTCCAGGTGGCCCATCCCACGCCGCGCCGCTGGACGCATCATGTGATTGTTACTAAGCCCGAGGAGCTGGACGGGGAACTGATGGACTGGCTTTCCCAGGCGCACGCGCTGATGCGCGCGGGCCGTTTGGGCCCGGGTATGGGCTAGGGGATTGTAGATACGCCCATTCCATGCTATAATACATTTGATAACGGCTTAGCCGCTATCCATTTTATACGTGAGGATGACAGTGACCATGCCAACCCTATCCCAGCAGGAAATTGGCCGGCTGGCCCGACGCTTTGCCCCCGAGGGCGTTGTGGGCATGCCCGAAGCCTTCGGCGGCGGCCATATTAACGATACGTATCTTTTCGTTCCCGCCGGACGGGGCAACCTGCGTTATGTGCTTCAGCGCATCAATAAGGTGGCCTTTCCCCGGCCCGATCAGGTGATGGAAAACATGCTTAGGGTAACCGACCACCTGCGCCTTAAAATTGCGCAGCGCGGCGGCGATCCCGCCCGCGAAACCCTGCAGCTGCTCAAAACGGATGACGGGACGTTTTTTGCCGTAGACCGCTACGGCGATTTTTGGCGCGCCTACAGCTTCATCAGCGATTCCGTGAGCTATGACCGCTGCGGCGATGAAACCATCTTCCGTGAATCCGGGCGCGCGTTTGGCCGCTTCCTGTCCATGTTGGATGATTTTGACGTTTCCTCCCTGCATGAAACCATCGAGCGCTTTCACGATACGCCCAAGCGCTTCCGCGATTTTCGCGAGGCCGTGGCCCGCGATCAGGCGGGGCGCGCCAGCGGCGTGCAAGATATCATTCACGCGGCGCTGGGCTACGAGAGCTTTGCTTCCACCCTTACCGACGGCCTGGCCTCGGGCCGCCTGCCCCTGCGCGTAACGCATAATGACACCAAGCTTAACAATGTGCTCATCGACACCCAGACCCATAAGGCCCTGTGTGTGATCGACCTGGACACGGTGATGCCGGGGCTGAGCGCCTATGATTTTGGCGACGCCATCCGCTATGGCGCCAGCACCGCCGCCGAGGACGAGCGCGACCTGGACAAGGTACATTTCAGCCTGCCGCTGTACCGCGCCTATGCGGAGGGCTACCTGGGCGAGGTGCGCGATTCGCTTACGCCCGACGAGCTTCAAAGCCTGCCCGTGGGCGCCAAAATGATGACGCTGGAATGCCTGATTCGCTTCCTGGCCGATTATTTGGACGGGGATATTTACTTCAAAACCGACTATCCCGAGCATAACCTCACGCGCGCGAAAACACAGCTCAAGCTGCTTGGAGAGATGGACGCGCACTGGGGGGAGATGACCGCCTGCGTAAACGCGCTCGGGCGCAAAGAAAGGATTGAGGCGTAATGAAAAAACCGGTGCTGGTGATTATGGCCGCCGGTATGGGCAGCCGTTACGGCGGCCTCAAACAGATGGATCCCGTAGGCCCGGACGGCGGCCTGATTCTGGATTATTCCCTGTTTGACGCGAAACGCGCGGGCTTTGAGCGCGCGGTCATCATTATCAAAAAGGAAAACGAGCGGGATTTCCGCGAGGTGCTGGGCGACCGGGTCAGCCGCCACATGCAGGTGGATTACGCCTATCAGGATCTTGCCAACCTGCCCAAGGGATACGCCGTGCCCGAGGGGCGGGTGAAGCCCTGGGGCACCGCCCACGCGGTGCTCAGCGCCGCCGGTCTGGTGGACGCGCCCTTCTGCGCCATCAACGCCGACGATTATTACGGCATGGAGGCCTTCCGCCTCTGCTACGATCACCTGACCCACCTCAAGGATGAGGGCGATATCTGCATGGTGGGCTATCTGCTCAAAAATACCCTGAGCGAAACCGGCTCCGTGGCGCGCGGCGTGTGCACGCTGGACGCTAAGAACCGCCTGACCGATCTGGTGGAGCGCACGCACATCATTTCCACCGTGGACGGCCCGCTTTTTACCGAGGACAGCCAAACCTACACCCGCCTTTCGCCCGAAACCGTGGTGAGCATGAACATGTGGGGCTTCCCCGCCAGCATGATGCAGCGCATCGAGGCGGGCTTTCCCGCATTCCTGGACAGAACGCTTGCGCAGAACCCGCTCAAGGGCGAGTATTTCCTGCCCTTTGTGGTGGACGGGGAGCTGCGCGCGGGCCGCGCACGCGTGAACGTGTACACCACGCCGGATAAATGGTTTGGCGTTACCTACCGCGAGGATCGCCCGCTGGTGGTGAACGCGCTCAAGGCCATGACGGACGGGGGCCTTTATCCCACGCCGCTGTGGGCCAGGAGCTAAGCCATGCGGCCCGTTAAACCGGCTGTGATCGCGCTGTGCGTGGTGCTTTTGGGCGCGATTGCGGCATGCGCGGCGCTTTTGCCGCGCACGCTGGACAGCTACCGCACCCTGCAAACCGAGCTGGCCGCCACCCCCACGCCCACCGCGGATGTGCGCAGCATGCTGCGCGTAACGCTGGACCCCAACAACACCCCGGCGCCCACCGCCCCGCTGCTGAAAACCGGCGTGAAGGGGGACGAGGTGCGCCGCCTTCAGGAGCGGTTGCAGGCGCTTGGCTACTATGCGGGCGAGCTGGACGGCCAGTATGGCCAGGGCACTGCCGAGGCGGTCAAGCTGTTTCAGGCACAGCACGGCCTTGTGGACGACGGCGTCGCGGGCGAGGCAACGTTAAGCCAGGTATACGCCTCCACGGCGCAAACCTTCGTGCCAACGCCCACGCCCACAGCCGCCGCGTCGCTGCTCAAAAAGGGCGACAGCGGCGAGGCCGTGCGCGAAATGCAGCAGCGCCTCAAGGATTTGGGCTACTACAACGGCGCAGTGGACGGGGCCTTTGGCGGCGGCACGGAGGAAGCCGTGCGTCTGTTTCAAAGCCAGGGCGGGCTGGAGGTGGACGGCGTAGCCGCTCAGAAAACCTTCGCGCTTTTATACAGCGATCAGGCCAGGGCCGTCACCGTGACCCCCACGCCCGATCCGGCGCAATTGCCCGTTTTGGTAAACCGCACGCATCCCGTCGAGGCCGGTTATAAGCCGCGCGACCTGGTTGTGCTCAAAAACGTGCTGCCCTCCTCCCTTGTAAAGGTGAAGGGTAGCGAGATGGAGGGCGACCGCACCGCCGCGAACGCGCTGATCAAGCTGTTTGAGGCCGCCCAGGCGGACGGCGTAACCGGCTGGCAGATCAGCGCCGCCTACCGCAGCTACGACTATCAGCAATCCCTGTTTGACAAACAGGTGCAGGAGTACCGCGACCAGGGCTTCAGCAGGGAAAAGGCCGTTTCCGCCACGCGCAACACCGTGGCCGACCCCGGCACCAGCGAGCACCACACCGGCCTGGCTTTTGATATCACCGTGGCGGGAACCTCCTTCAAGGGCACCCGGCAGCAAAAGTGGCTGCATAAAAATTGCTGGGATTACGGCTTCATTATCCGTTACCAGGAGGATAAGGAAAAAATCACCGGCTTTATCGCTGAGTGCTGGCATATCCGCTATGTGGGCCTGCCGCACAGCACCGATATGCGCGACCGCAACCTGTGCCTGGAGGAATATCTGGGGCAGACGGAGTAACGTAAGGTATTGCAAAATAAGGTCGTTTCGTGTATTCTGCAACGGGCGCTTTTTTGATGCGCTCAGGAGGCATGGATATGCGATACGACCTTATTGTTATCGGCGCGGGGCACGCGGGCTGCGAAGCCGCGCTTGCCGCCGCGCGCATGGGCGTGAGCACGCTTTTGCTCACCCTGGATTTAAACAGCGTGGCCCTTATGCCCTGCAATCCCGCCATCGGCGGCACGGGCAAGGGCCATTTGGTGCGCGAGCTGGACGCGCTGGGCGGCCAGATGGGCATCGCCATCGACCGCACCTTTCTGCAAAGCCGCATGCTCAACCGGGGCAAGGGCCCCGCGGTGCACAGCCTGCGCGCCCAGGCGGATAAGCGTCGCTACCATGAGGACATGCTTTCCACGCTGTTTCAAACGCCCAACCTTACCGTACGGCAGGGGGAGGCCATGGAGATTCTTACCCAAAACGGCGCGGTAAGCGGCGTGCGCACCATGACCGGCGCGACGCTTGCCTGCCGGGCTTGCGTGGTATGCGGCGGCGTGTACCTGAAAAGCCGCATCATCATTGGGGATTACAGCAAAAACAGCGGCCCGCAGGGGCTTTTGCGCGCGGAGGGGCTGTCCCAGTCGCTTACGGATTTGGGCTTTGCGCTCAGGCGCTTCAAAACCGGCACGCCCGCTCGCGTGGATGTGCGCAGCATAGATTTTGAAAAGATGGAGCCCCAGCCGGGCGACGACCCCATCGTTCCCTTCTCCTTCCTTACCGTGGCGGGGGAGAGGGATACCGGCGTGCGCTATCCGCTGGAAAACCGCGCCATGTGCTACCTCACCTATACCAACGAGGAAACCCATCGCATCATTCGGGAAAACCTGCACCTTTCCCCCATGGTGCGGGGCGATATCAGGGGCACCGGCGCGCGCTACTGCCCCAGCATTGAGGATAAGGTGCGCCGCTTTGCCGACAAGGATCGCCACCAGCTCTTTTTGGAGCCGGAGGGACTGTCCAGCCCGGAATGGTATGTGCAAGGCATGAGCTCCAGCCTGCCGGAAAGCGTGCAGTGGGCCATGTACCGCACGGTGCGCGGCCTGGAGCGCTGCCAGCTAACCCGCCTGGCCTATGCCATCGAATATGACTGCATCGACTCCACCGAGCTTTCCCTCACCCTGGGCAGCCGCCGTATCCCCGGCCTGTATTTTGCGGGCCAGGTTAACGGCACCTCCGGCTATGAGGAGGCCGCGGCCCAGGGCCTGCTGGCCGGTATCAACGCCGCCTGCTGGCTTTTGGACAGGGAGCCCCTCGTCATCACGCGCGATATGGGCTATATCGGCGTAATGGTGGACGATTTGGTGGTCAAGGGCACGGACGAGCCCTACCGCATGATGACCAGCCGCTGCGAATACCGCCTGCTGCTCAGGCAGGACAACGCCGATTTGCGCCTGACCGCCCTCAGCCACGCGCGCGGCCTGGCCAGTGACCGGCGCATGGCCCTGATGGAGCAAAAGCGCGCGGGCGCGCAGGCCCTCCGGCAGGCGCTTCATGAACGGAAGCTGCCCGCCTCGCCCGAGCGCGACGCATGGCTTACGGCGCACGGGCAGCCCGTGACCGCCGCCACCCTCACCGCGGAGGAGCTTCTGCGCCGCCCCGCCATTGATTTGAAGGCGCTGGACGCGCTGTGCCCCGAGCTTGCCGCCTATGCGCCGGATATGCGTACCCAGGCCGAGCTGAACGTAAAGTACGACGGCTATCTGCAAAAGCAGCGGGCGCAGGTGGCCCGCGCACGCGCCATGGAGGACTGGCTCATCCCTGAGAATGTGGATTATAACGCCATTGAAAGCTTGCGCATCGAAGCCCGGCAGAAGCTGAGCCTTAAGCGCCCGCAAAGCCTGAGCCAGGCCGGGCGCATCCCCGGCGTAAACCCCGCCGATATCGCGGTGCTGATGGTATGGCTCAAGCGCCTGAGCGGCCAGCGCTCGCAGTCGGAAGGGGACTGAGCCATGGCCATGTGGAATCCCTGGCGCGGCTGCCATAAATGCAGCGAGGGCTGCCAACTTTGTTATATCCACAAGGGCGATCAAAGGCGCGGCTTGGATACCAACCGAATTGTAAGACTGCCCGGGTTTGACGCGCCGGTTGCCAAAACTGCCTCAGGCGCGTTCAAAATGAAGCCGGATCAAACCGTATACCTATGCTTTTCCTCCGATTTTCTTCTTGAGGAGGCGGACGCATGGCGGCCCGACTGCTGGCGCATGATGCGTCAGCGGCCGGATTTGCACTTTCTGTTTCTCACCAAGCGTATCCATCGCCTGGCGCAATGCCTGCCCGAGGACTGGGGCGACGGTTGGGACAATGTAACCGTTTGCTGCACGGTGGAAAACCAGCGCCGCGCGGACGAGCGCCTGCCCCTTTTTGCTTCGGTTCCGCTTAAGCACCGGCAGATTATCTGCCAGCCTATGCTCGGGCCCATCGACCTGTCCGCGTGGCTCGAGGGCGTGGAGGCTGTGGTTGTGGGCGGCGAATCCGACACGCAGGCGCGCCCGCTGGATTACGCCTGGGTGCTCGCCCTGCGCGAACAGTGCCTGGCGCGGGACGTGCGTTTCACCTTCCGCCAATGCGGCACGCATTTTATCAAGGACGGAAAAGCCTATACCCTGAATGTCCGCGAGCTGACCCGCCAGGCCAGGCTTGCCGGTATCGATTGCTAAAGGCGGCGTTTGTGCATGAAAACAAAGCATTCCTCTATGGCGCTGATCGTGTTTGCGGTATGCATGGTCAGCTATTCCGGCCCCATGGTCAAGGGGGCGCTTAACGAGGGCGCGACGCCCCTGTCGGTGGCGCTTTTGCGCATGCTGGGCGCGTCGCTGCTGCTGCTGCCCTTTGAGGTGCGCCAATGCGTAAGAAAGGGCCTGCCCTTTCGCGCATCGCGCGGCGAGTGGATGCTGACGACGCTTTCCGCCGCGTTTTTGGCGGCGCATTACCTTACGTGGATTACGTCGCTCACCGGCGCGAGTACTTTTGCCTCCGTGGCGCTGGTATGCACGCAGCCGCTGTTTGTAGCCGTGTTCAGCTACCTGCTCTTTCACGAAAAAACGCCCCGCCGGGCCGTGCCGGGAGCGCTGCTTGCCTTGCTTGGAGCCGTGACCATCGCCCTGGCGGGCATGATGGGCCAGCAAACGCGGGCCGCCGCGGATGAGGCGCTCAAAAGCAACCTCCTGGCGCTGGCGGGGGCGGTGTTCATGGCCGCGCACTGGCTCACGGGCCGTCAAATTCGCCAAACGCTGGCCGCGGAGATTTACACCCCGGCGCTGTACCTGGTTACGGCCCTCCTGCTCGCGGTCTGCCTGCCCTTTGGCGGCGGCTTCCAGATGCCGGTGGGTGCGTTGCCCTATATGGCGGGCCTGGTTATCGGCAGCACGCTGCTGGGGCATGCGGTGTTCGCCTACGCGCTTTCCGGCGTATCCGCCAATGTGGTGAGCTTTGCGCTGCTGGGCGAGCCCGTGGGCGCGATGGTATTCAGCATGCTGCTCTTTGGCGAAATCCCCACCTGGCCGGTGCTGTTTGGCGGCGCGCTCACAATCGCGGGGCTGGGGCTGTACCTGGCCGCCGCCGGAGGCGCGCAGAAAAGCGCGACGAGTTAAGGCTCCCACATACATTTATCCAAATCCACCGTGCCGTCCTCGCGGAAGGGCACGCCTTCCATTTCCAATAGCATGCGGTGCGTTTCCACACCGCAGGGCTCAAACGCGCCGCACAGCCCGCCCAGGCGGTTCACCACCCGGTGGCAGGGCACGCCGTCGGGCGCTGTGTGCATGGCGTAGCCAACCACGCGCGAAAGCCGCGGGTTGCCCACCTGCCGGGCTATCTGGCCATAGGTGGCCGCCCGCCCGGGCGGGATGCTCCGCACCGCCGCGTAAATGCGCTCGTACAGCTCGCTCATAGCCGTTTCCCTCCCGCCTTTGTACCGCCATCCTACCACACGCGCATGTTTTTTGCAAAAGCTGCACTTTTTTTGTCTTGCGCGGCCCCCTCTCTTGACAGGGCCTTCTTTCCCCGGTATAATTCCGCACAAGGCAATGATGGGGAGAGTAGCCTGCCACACGAAGCTCTCAAGAGAGCCGTCGGCGCTGGGAATGCGGCGGGCTTCGGCCGGTGAAGAACGCCCCTGAGCATCCGTCCCAAAGGGCCGCGGGCCCGAGTAGGCGCGGACGGGCGCGCCCGGTACAGCGCGGGGAAATCAACGGGTTTCCTGTTTGAGTGGGACGGAAACGTCCAAAGCGGGTGGTACCGCGGAAGGTTTGAGAAATAGCAGGCCTTTCGCCCCGGTAAATCGGGGCGAAAGGCTTTTTTTCGTCCCTGAAAAAGGGAGGCTGCTGGTTTATGGAAAGAACGCATTACTGCGGCGCGCTGCGCCGCGAGCACATCGGCCAAACGGCCACGGTATGCGGCTGGGCGCTCACCTGCCGCGACATGGGCGGCGTGATCTTTGTAGACGTGCGCGACCGGGAGGGCACGCTGCAAACCGTGTTTGACCTGGGCAGGGTGGACGCGCAGAGCTTTGCCGCCGCCGAAAGACTCAAAAACCAGAGCGTGGTGAAAATCACGGGCGAAATACGCCTGAGGGATGAAAGCACCTATAACCCCGCCCTGCCCACGGGCGAGGTCGAGCTGGCCGCCACGCATATGGAGGTGCTTTCCGCCGCCGCCACGCTGCCCTTCTCGCTGACGGACGACGAGCTCGTGCGCGAGGATTTGCGCCTGAAATATCGCTACCTGGATCTGCGCCGCCCGCAGATGTACCGCAACCTGCTTTTCAGGCACAATCTGATTCGTCAGGCGCAGCGGATTTTGGACGAGGACGGCTTCTTGCAGGTGGAAACGCCCGTGCTTTGCAAGTCCACGCCCGAGGGCGCGCGCGATTACCTGGTGCCCAGCCGCGTGCATCCCGGCACCTTCTACGCCCTGCCGCAAAGCCCGCAGATTTATAAACAGCTTTTGATGGTGTCCGGCATTGATAAATACTACCAGGTGGCGCGCTGCTTCCGCGACGAGGATTTGCGCGCCGACCGCCAGCCGGAGTTTACCCAACTGGATATGGAACGCAGCTTCGTGGATCAGGAGGACATGCTGGACTTTCTCAAAAACCTGTTCTCCACGCTGTTTGAGCGCGTCATGGGCCGTCCCATCCCACATCCCTTCAAGCGCCTTACCTGGCAAACCGCCATGGATGTGTACGGAAACGACAAGCCCGACCTGCGCTTCGATTTACCCATTGTGGATGTGAGCGATATTGCCGACCACGCGGATTTCGCGGTGTTTACCGCCGCGCGCAGGGCGGGCGGCGTGGTGCGCTGCATCAACGTAAAGGGCGCCTACAGCGTCTTTACCCGCTCCACCATCGACCTGCTCACCAGCCTGGCGCTCAAGCTGGGCGCCAAGGGCATGGCCTGGATTCTCTACAAGGACAACGGCGAAATCAACTCCATCATGCCCAAGTACTTCTCCGGCGAGGTATGGAGGGAGCTTGAGGCCCGCATGGACGCGCAAAACGGCGATTTCCTGCTGTTTTGCGCCGACGGGCTGGACGTGGTGCGCCGCGTGTTGAGCGGCCTGCGCGTAAAATGCGCCGGCCTGATGGGCCTGATCGACAAAAACGATTTCCAGTTCGCCCTGGTTACGGATTTTCCCATGTTTGAATACAAAAAGGACGAGCAGCGCTTCGCCGCCATGCACCATCCCTTCACCATGCCGTTTCTGGAGGATGTGGAGCTCATGTTTGACGACGCTACCAAGCCGCGGGTGCGCTCTCAGGCGTACGACGTGGTGCTCAACGGCGTGGAGCTGGGCAGCGGCAGCGTGCGCATCCATCGCGGAGATATCCAGGCCAAGGTATTCCGCGCCCTGGGCTTTGAAAAGGATGAGGCGCGTGAGCGCTTCGGCTTCCTGCTGGACGCCTTCCGCTTCGGCACCCCGCCGCACGCGGGCTTTGCCTATGGCATCGACCGGCTGTGCATGCTGCTTACCGGCGCATCCTCCCTGCGCGAGGTGATTGCCTTCCCCAAAACCAAGGACGCAAGCTGCCTGCTCACCGGCGCGCCGGATTATGTGGACGCCAGCCAGTTGGAGGCGCTCAAGCTGGGCGTGGCCGTGGCCGAGGAGGGCAAGGCCGAGCATGAGCGCGTCATGCACCGCGAAACCGTCAAAAACACCGCGCGGCTTGCCATGCTCACCCTGAGCGAGGAGGAGGAAGCCCGCATGAGCCGGGAGTTTAACGACATTGTGGATTTTGCGGGCGAGCTTGCGGGGCTTCAGCGCGAAGCGCCCCGGCAGCCGCGCCGCTGGCCGGATGAAAGTCGCCTGCGTCCCGACGAGCCCGGCGAGAGCCTTTCCATTGAGCAGGTGCTTCAAAATGCCAAGACCGTGAGCGGGCGGCTCATCACCGTGCCCCGCACGTTTGAATGAAAGGAGGAAGCCCCATGAAGCCCATTCCCGCCCTTTGCAGCAAGCCGGTCACGGAGCTTCTTTCGCTGCTTTGCGCAGGCCAAACCACCTCTGTGAAAATTACGCGGGCCTATCTGGACGCGATCGCCGCGCGTGATGAGGAAATACACGCTTATTTGGAGGTTTACGCTGAGGACGCGCTTTCCGAGGCCGCCGCGTCGGACGCGCGCCGCGCCGCCGGAAGGACGCTGTCCCCGCTGGACGGCATACCGCTGGCCGTGAAGGATAACATGGTTATGGAGGGACGCGTGTGCTCCTGTGCCAGCAGGATGCTCGCCTCCTTCCGTTCCCCCTATGACGCAACCGCCGTCCGAAGGGTCAAGGCCGCGGGCATGCCCATTCTGGGCCGCCTCAATATGGATGAATTCGCCATGGGCGGCAGCACCGAGAACAGCGCCTTTGGCGTAACCCACAACCCCTGGAACCTGGATTGCGTGCCGGGCGGCTCCAGCGGCGGCTCGGCGGCGGCGGTGGCGGCGGGTATGGCTCCCGTGGCGCTGTGCAGCGATACGGGCGGCAGCATCCGCCAGCCCGCCAGCTTTTGCGGCGTGGCGGGCGTAAAGCCCGCCTATGGCGCGGTAAGCCGTTACGGGCTGGTGGCCTTTGCCAGCTCGCTGGATCAAATCGGCCCGCTTTGCAAAACCGTGGAGGACGCGGCTTTGGTGCTGGATGTGATCTGCGGCCCCGACCCGCGTGACGCCACCAGCGACGCGGCCCTTACGCATGGCTATGCCGCGCGTCTGGATACGGATTTGACTTCCCTCACCCTTGGCCTGCCCAGGGAGTGCTTTGCGGAGGGCCTGAACGCCGAGGTGCGCGCCGCCGTGGAAGCCGCCGCGGAAACCTTCCGCCGGTTGGGCGCGCAGGTCAGGGAGGTGAGCATCCCCTCCTTGCCCTATGCGCTTTCCGCCTATTATGTGATTTCCAGCGCGGAGGCCTCCAGCAACCTGGCGCGCTTTGACGGCGTGCGCTACGGCTACCGCGCCGGGAAATACGCCGATTTGGACGAGCTGTACCGCAAAAGCCGTCAGGAGGGCTTTGGCATG
>JALEIQ010000066.1 GCA_022769795.1 Clostridiales bacterium | reverse complement strand
AGCAGGTATCGGTTACGCGCACATTGACAAAGCCCATGGCGCACATTTCATCGGCCAGGAGATGGGCCAGGTCAAACTGACAGGCGGTAGAAGGGGTGCCCTCGCCCTTCGGGGAGGACGGCGTGGAAACGGCCACGTATTTCAGAAGGCGTTCGCTGGCATTCATTTGAAAGGATCCTTTCGCAAATAAAGTATTCTTTTGAAAGCAGCCGCCTGCCCCGGGGGGCAGACGGCTCGGGAAACATTACTTCAACGGGCGAATCAGGATGAGCGGGGTAAGCTCGTCGCCCTGGCCGCTGGGGTTGTCCGCCATGGCGTCCTGGATTTGCTCGTCGGTAAGGGGAAACCCGGCGCTCTTGCCCAGCTGGTCGCGCTGGATATCGTTTGCGTCCATCAGCACGACGGGAATGCCGGTTTCCTGATAGAGCCGGTCGCACAGCTCGTTAGGGTTGTCCGGGTTGATAAGGGCCATCTGGTGGTACAGTTCAAAACTGGAGCGGGTGTAGAAGCCGTCGATGCCGCCCACGCCCTTGCCGCAGATTTTGTAAAATACGCCGTGAATGCCAAACAGCTTGGTAACGGCGCTGGCAGCGGCGGCGAACAGCACGCGCGGCAGGCCGCACATGTCGATGACAAGCTGTAGCTTATAGGGCTCGTGCATGCCAACGCCGGTGTGGTTGATGCCCGCGAAGCGCCACAGATGGTTGGCCCACCAGCCGGGTTTGACCTCGTCGCGCGTTTTAACGGACTTGACGCACATGCACATCACCTTTGCGCCAAAGCTGAGCAAATCCCCTTCCTGATAGAGCGGGCGGACGTACTTTTCCACCAGCGCCGTTTGGCTTTCACCCACCTGCACAAAGTGCGTTTGGATGGCGTAGCGGTCATAGCGGCGGCCATCCTTGCCTTGAATGGTGCCGCGGTCAAAGTAAACGACGCCGTTTTGCTCGCGGCGCTGTTCCTCCAGGTTGCGCGAGGGAATAATGCCCATGTGGATCGCCTCCAAAGTTATTTACATATCCTCAAAAAAGGGCTCGCCGGTTTCAGTGGCCAGAATTCCCATATCGGTAAAATGGAGGGGAACGGGTTTGGCCATAATATATTTGAGAATTGCGTCAAAGCGCACGCTCTCGGTATAGGTGAGCAGGGTAAACGCCACGCCGTGCTTTTTGGCGCGGCCTGTGCGGCCAATGCGGTGGAGGGAGTACTCGTTTTCGTTAGGCAGGTCGTAGTTGATTACGGCCTCCACATCGTCCACGTCAATGCCACGGGCGGCCACGTCGGTAGCCAGCAGAATTTGGAACTTGCCCCTGCGGTAGGCCTGCATTACCTGGTTGCGCGCGCTCTGGCGCATATCGCCATGCAGGCAATCGGCGGGGTAGCCCGCGTCCTGAAGGCGCTTGCACAGGCGCTGCGTCATATCCTTGGTGTTCACAAACACCATCACGCGCTGGTACACGTCGCTGTCCAGCAGGTAGAGCAGATGCTCGTACTTGTGCTCGCGCTCTGTACTGATTACGTATTGGGTGATTTGCGGGCGGTTCTCCTTCGTGGCGGGGATGACCACCTCCACCGGATCCTGCTGGTACTTCCAGGCGATGGTCATAACGTCCTGATTGGTGGTGGCGGAAAACAGCACCAGCTGGCGCTCGATGGGCGTGGCCTCGATGATTTTGGTCACATCCTTCACAAAGCCCATGTTGAGCATCTCGTCCGCCTCGTCCAGAACCATGGTGTGAACGCTGTCCAGGCGCACGTTGCCACGGTTCATATGGTCAAGCAAACGGCCCGGCGTAGCTACCACAATTTGCGGGCATTGCTTTAGCTGGGCAAGTTGCTTGGTAATAGGCTGCCCGCCGTAGAGGCAGGCAATGCGCACGCCGGGAATGAAGCGCGCCAGGGCTTTGAGCTCATCAGTAATTTGCAGGCTCAGCTCGCGGGTGGGGGCCAATACAAGCTCCTGCACGCGCTTGTCCTTCAGGCTTACATATTCCAGCATGGGAATGCCGAACGCGCAGGTTTTTCCCGTGCCCGTGGGGGCGATGGCGATCACGTCGCGCCCTTCCATCATCAGCGGCAGGGTTTTCATCTGCACGGGCGTCATTTCCTGAAAACCCATCTTATCCACGGCCCGGAGAATCTCGTCGCTTAGATCCGCGGCCTGGGAAAATTTCATGGTTTGCATTGCTTCTGTTGCCAAGACGGGTGCTCCTTACTGTGCTTTTTGCTCGTTAAGATATTGCTCGATGGCACGGCTGAGCTGATCGGGACAGGAGGTATCCCCCCGGCAGGGAATGCCGCGCAGCCGCTCCATTACCTCTTTGGCGTTCTGCCCAACAACCACCTTGGCCAGGCCGTTGGTGTTGCCGCGGCAGCCGCCGGTAAATTGGCATGCGGTAATCTTGCCGTCCTCGATTTCCAAATCAATGGCGGAGGAACAGGTTCCTTTGGTCTTGTAGTGCATCATGCGGTACTCGCTCTCCTTTGGGTAATTAACACAAATTAAGCCAATTTATCTATTTCGACAGTTTCGCCGTGTTTTCCTGCCAAATCTTTCACATTGATGTAGGCGCGGCATAGGGTGAAAGTATCGGATTGAGGAAGGGAGCGGTGCGATGAACCTGTTGATCGCGGATCCCTCGGGAGGCGTGTGGGAAACATGCGGCGCGGCTGCGCCGCTTCGCGCCGTGCCCTGCGAGGTGCCGCAGCCCTGCGTGCTGTGCGCCGCGTCTGGGTGCGCGGCCATTTGCAGCGCCCGGCAGCGCGACTGCGTGTGCCTGCGGCGGCGCGATTGGCGGGAAATATGCCGCATGCCCGCTGTGCCGGGCGTGAACGGCGTTTGCCTGTCGCCATGCGAAAGATATCTGTATCAATTAAGCGGCGAGGCGGATTGCGTACATACCCGCAGCCTGGCCACGGGCCAGCTTTTGTTTGCCGCGCCAACGGGGGTGTTTCCCCGCTGCATGTGCCTGGCTCCCGGCGGACGGCATCTGCTGGTGGCGGGCGGCGCGGTGGACGAGGCCTATCTGCTGTCCGCGCCCGAGCTGGTGCTGGAGCGGATTATCCATACAAAGCATCCCTGCTTTGCGGCTGGCTTCTGGCAGGAGGGCCTTTTGCTAGTGTGCGCCGCCGAGGGGGATGATATCCAAACGGCGGTTTATACGCTGCCAGCCAGAGGGGTAAAGCCCCGCGAGGTAATGGAGCTGCCCGGCCAGCCGGGCGGCGTGTGCGTGTGCCCCGATGGAAGGAGCGCGCTGATCAGCACGCGCGACGGGCTTATGAAGCTGGAAATCGACACGGGAAAGCTTGTGTGGAACCTGCCTAAATGGCCGCTGTGCATGCAACTGTGCTGCCAGGGCGCAATGGCGCTGGCTAGCGGCACGCTAAACGGTCAGGTTTGCCTGCTCAGCCATTACAAGCCGTGGCTCAGGCGCGTGGTTTTTCAGGGAACGGAGGCGCAGGCATGCTTTTTGCCAGAGGATGGCATAGTTTCCGGGAAAACGGAGCATCCTTGACAGGGAGGAACCCCAAGCAATCCTTTTGGAAAAAGGAAGGAGGAAACAGAAATGCTCAATAAGATTTCTCTGGTGCTGGTGATTATCGGCGCGATCAACTGGGCGCTGATAGGTATTTTCCAATTCGATCTGGTGGCCTATCTGTTTGGCGGGCAATCGGCTGCGGTCAGCAGGATTATCTACACCATCGTGGGCGCGGCGGGGCTATGGTGCATCTCGCTGCTGTTTGCGGAGCACGCGATGGTTAAGGAGTAACGCAACTGCTGTGCGGCCTGCAGCAGAAAGGCGCGGTTGGTAGGCTTACCACGTTCGGGATCCACCGTCGCGCCAAAAAAGCGTTCGATCCCACGCATGCTTCCCTGGGTAAACACGCTTTCGACCGCCACGCGCAGCGCGCGTTCCACGGAGGCGGGCGTGGTGTGGAACGCCTCCGCGCATGCCTGATAGAGCTGGCATAGCGGCTGCTCCTCAAGCATGGGGGAGGGCACCATCAGCCTTAACAGCCATGCCGCGTAAGCACGGCCCTTCAGACGTTTTTTCAGGGACAGCGCATCCAAAAAGCGCTCAACCGCCTGGGCGGTTTGCTCGCGCTGCGCCGCTGCCAGCTTTGGCAGCGGCTTTTTGCTGATGATTTCCGCAAGCGCGCACAGCCTTTGAGGCCCGGCGCAGATGGGCGCGAGGCAATCCGCCATCGCGGGGCGGGCTGCGCATAGCTCCGGTTCGCATACAAACAGCACGCGCGGCGGGCATACGGGGCAATCGGCCTGCAAAGCGGCTAGGACGGCAAGCCCATCCATGCCGGGCAGGCATTCGTGTATAAGCAGCACGTCGCAGGGCCGCTCGCGCAGCAGGAGCGGAATTTGCGCGCCGCTTAACACAACGTCCGCAATGTGGCCGCGGCTTTCCATCTCCGATTGCACGTCGCGGGCGGAAGAAGGATTCATCAACGCAATCAAAAGCCGCATGGGCGCACCTCCTTTTTTACAGGTACGCCCATGCGGTTTGATTCTCCTGCCGGGTAGAACCGAAACGTTTGTCGAATGCCGTCAATTCGCCGCGTTCCTGTCAAGAAACGTTGCTGCCTCATTTACCGCGTCCACCACGGCCTGGGAGGAAACCGTCGCGCCGGAAACCGCGTCGATGCCTTCGCCCAGCTTTACCGGCGGCGTTTGGCCCACAAACTGCTGCGTAAAGGCTTCCTCACGCACGCGGCTGCCCACGCCCTCGGTTTCCTGGAAGCGGGCTCCGCCTACGTCGATGGCGGAAACGGCTCCCTGCGCGTCCAGCGTGACGCGCACGAGCACGGGGCCGCCGTATCCCAGGGCGCTTACGTTCGCCGTGCGCCGCGCGCCCTCCGTGGCGGAGGGCGTAGCCGCGGGGGCGGGCGCGCCTTCGGCCTCCCGCAGGGTATTCAGGCGGGAAGCGGCCTGGTTCACCGCGTCGGTTACAGCCGTGCTGGTCACGGTTGCTCCGGAGATCGCGTCAATATCCCTGTTCAGCTCCAACGGCGGCGTCTTGCCGGCGTACTGGCCGGTAAAGGCCGTATCCTTTGCCTTGGCCCCCAGGCCCTCCGTTTCGTTAAAGCTCTCTCCGCCCACGGAAATGCCGCGAATTGCGCCGCTGGTTTCAAAGCCCGCAATCACCTCAATGGGCCCGCCGTAGCCCTGGGCGGTCTGCTTTAGCGCAAAGCCCACAATTTCGCCGTTCTTCTTTACCGCATAGGCAAAGCTGCCGTCCGCCTGCTGGGCGTCCAGACTTTCATAGCCATCCGCATCCGCCTCGGGAAACAGTGCGCCCAGCGCTTCCCGCGCTTGCGCAAGCTGAGGGTCGGACGGCGCTTTTTGAATGGACGCGTTGTTGTTCAGCGCCAGCGCAACCGCAGTTACGGCCACGATGACCGCCAGAACAAGCCATCCGGCCCATTTTTGGGATTTCTTCATAACCTCATGCCTCCTGCCGCCTGGTTTGGGGCTAGTGTGCGCGGCAGCGTGGCAAAGTATACGGCTTATGTCGAACGGCGAAGGATCGTTGACATCTTTCGCGCGCTCAATCGACATGGTTTCGCGAAGGGTACGGCTATACTTTCAGGTACACTTGAAACAGGAGGCGGCATAAGTATGTATGCTTCACCCGGCGCGTCGGCTGCAAGGCCGGAAGCCGCATCCAGACGAAGAAAGCATGATGGAAGGCGGCTGCTTAGCGGCCTTGCGGCATTTGTTGTTACGGCGGTGCGGCCTGTAGGACTGGCTTTCCTTTTGTTTTTAACGACATTTGTGCGCTGGTTTGGCATGCCGTCGCCCTTTGCGGCGGCGTTTTTGCTGGCTCGTGGCGGCCCCCAGCCTGCCGTAATGCTTTTGGCAGTGGGCGCGTCGCTGGCGCTGCGGGCGTTGTGGGGACTGGAGCTGGATGCATGGCAGTATGTTGGCTTGCTGGGCCTCTGGTTGCTGTTGAAGCGCTGCCGCCCGCGCCCCGGCATTGAAACCGCCGCCTTGGGCGGGCTGGCCATGATGCCGCGCGCAATCGCCGCGCTTGTATCCGGCATGCCGCTGGAAATATTGCTTGCCTGCGCTGCCGTGCCGGTTTGCATGCTGGCGGCGGCCTTCCTGCGCAGCGGAGCGGACGCGATTGCGTCCACCGGCGCGCCCACCAACGCGCAGGAGCGCGCCTGCGTGCTGCTTTTGGGCATGCTTGCGGCCTCCGGGCTGGGATATTTCCGCATTGGGCCGATAAACCTGGGGCAGGTGGCGGCGGTAGGCATGACCATTGCCTACGCCGGCGCCAACGGCGCGCTCTACGGCGTGGCGGGCGGGCTGCTCGGCGGCCTTGCGCTCGCCCTGGGCGGGCATGACAGCCGCGCCGCCATAGCGCTTGCGCTATGCGGCCTGCTGTGCGGCCTTCCGCAAACGGTCAGGCGGCGGTGGCTGTGCGTGCCCGCGGCGCTGTGTACGGGCTGGCTGGCGTTCTTTGTGACGCAAATGTCCTTTTGGCCCCTTTCCTATTGGGCGGCAGGGGCCGGAGGGCTGATATACGCCTTGCTGCCCGCCCGCGCGATCGAATGCCTGAAAACCTATTTGCATGGGCCGGAGGCGGGGGTCAAAAGCATGGAGGCGGCCTTTGTGACCCAGCGCATTTCCCATATGCAAAGCGCCATTCAAAGGCTGGCAAAGGCGCTGCCGCAGTCCGGTGGCGAGGAGCTTAGCGTTGGCGCAGAGATGGGCGAGCTTTTGTGCGCGCGCTGCGCAAACCGCGAGATATGCTGGGGACGCGGCCACGCCCGTACCGAGCGCATGTTGAATGCCATGATGGAACTGTCCCAAAGAGGGGAGCCCATTGATGAAAGCACCCTGCCCGCATTGGCGGAGCACGGCTGTCTGCGCGCGGATGAAGTTCAGCGCGTCGCCCGCGAAACGCTGAGCGCGCGTCAAAAGCGCGACCTTGCCACAAAAAAGGCGCGCTATGAGCGAGAGCTTACGCTTACGCACCTGGCGGCGCTGTCCGGCACGCTGGGAGAGCTGGGCGAGATGGCGGCGGGGGAAAGCCTGAACGATTTGCAGGCAGCGCATGTAATCAACCTGGCTTTGGAGGAACTGCACGTACCGGCGCGTTTGAGCTACGCCAGGCGTGTGGACGGCCACTTGCAGGCTGCCCTGGAGGCCGAGGGCGTGCTTCCCATGCAAAGGCCGTTGGAAACACTTTTGCGCTATTTGGCCGATGAGGAAAGCATGCCATTGTCCATTTCCCGGGTGGAGCGCGCGCGGATTGAACTGGAGGAAACGCCCCTGTACAGCGCGTCTGTGGGAATGGCCTCCTTATGCGCGGGAGATCGCGGGGATGATTGCCATGAGGTTTGCGGCGACGCCTGCTCCGCCAAGCGCTGCGAGGGAGGCCGCCTGTTGATGATGCTGTGCGACGGCATGGGTCATGGCGAGGCCGCGCACCGGCAGAGTGAGAAAACCCTGGAGCTGCTATTGCTGCTGTTGGAAGCGGGCTACACGCGCCGCCAGGCGATTACGGCGGTGAACGGCATTATGCTGGGTGCGCAGGAGGACGAGCGCTTTTCCACGGTTGACCTTGCGGATGTGGATCTGTGGACGGGCGACGTGTATTCCGAAAAGCTGGGGGCGTGCGCGTCCTGGGTGGTACGCGGGAACCACATGAAGAAGATCGAGGGCGCGTCGCTTCCGCTGGGCATTATGGAGGAGGCGGCCGCCACGTCGGCACAGTACCGGCTGCACAGCGGGGATATCCTGATCCTGATGAGCGACGGCGTTTCCGACGCTTTTGAAAACGACGAGCAGCTTCGACGCGCGCTGAACGAAAGCCTGTACATACAGCCCCAACGCATGGCGGACGCGCTGCTGCGCAACGCTCTTTTGGCCGGAGGGGGCACGCCCAGGGACGATATGAGCGTAATGGTGCTTTTGCTCATTGACAGGCAGCAGAACGCTTAAAAGGGAGAGAGAGATAATCGCCTCCAACCGGCGGGAAAAGCCGCTGGTTGGAGGCGATTTTTTTCGTTGATACAGCAAGCGCCCTCCCGCTGCGGCGGGAGGGCGTTTGTATACGTTCCGTCAGGCAAAGGCAGCCAGGAAGGCGTCATGCAGGTATCCGTTGCTCGCGCCCAGCGGCTGGCTGCGGCCAAGCAGCGCAGGCTTTCCGCCGTCAAGCAGGGTAAGCCTTCCGCCAGCCTCCTCCAGGATAAGCCACCCCGCGGCGTAATCCCATGGGAAAAGGTAGTGGAACGCGGCGGCGGAAAACCGCCCGCAGGCCACGTAGCACAGGTCTATGGCGGCAGAGCCGGTAAAGCGCATGCCGCGGCTGGCCTGATGCAGGCGCAGCATGGCCTGAAGATACTCCTGCTGCGTGCCCAGCGTGGCGGGGCCTGCCTCAAACGCCAGAAGCGAGGACGCGATTTCCCGGTCGCGGTTCACATGAATGGGGCTGCCGTTCAGCCAGGCGCCCTGGACGCGCTGCGCGGAAAACAGCTCTCCGGTAAAGGGATTGTATACCACCGCCAGCCGTATCGCGCCGTCCTCCGCGTAGGCGATGGAAACGGCGCTCAAATTCATGTGGTACATCAGATTGGTGGTGCCGTCAATGGGATCGATGATAAAGAGCTTGCCTTCCAGCCCTTCCTCGTGCTCGCCTTCCTCGCTGAGCACCCTGCTTCCGGGAACCAGAAGC
>JALEIQ010000030.1 GCA_022769795.1 Clostridiales bacterium | reverse complement strand
TTCTGCCCCAACTGCGGGCAGCAGCTTGGGTGATTCAACGAACGGGATGCAGGGGCATTAGCCCTCAACCTCAATCGTCGCAAAGGGTACTGGCCGTGCCCTCTGCTCGTTTCGGTTGATATCCGGGGATTCGCTTTGGGCTTCGCCCAATGCCCCACAGGGGCACCGCTCATTTCCGTCAACCCCTACTGGGGTTTGGGGCAAAGCCCCAAAAGCCTTACAGCAACGCGCCAGCCCATCTGGGCTGGCGCGTTGCTTGTTTGAAAGTATGAAGCATTCCCTTTCCGTAGGCCGGGGCCGTCCCTTTAGCCGTTTCCCTCCGGCGGGGCGTCGGCTCTGACGCTTTCCACCTCGCCCTCCGGCGAGCGAATCGTTACATAACCAATCCATTCGCCGCCGCCCTTGGGGCAGATGATGAAGTTCCAGTACAGCGGCTCGCTGTAGCCCAGGCGGTAAAACCCGGGGTACAAGTCCACCTCGTCCGCCGTTACGCTTTCACGGCCCAGTTCCTTGGCGTAAGCCTCCAATGCGATGGCCTGCGCCTTTTCCAGCGGGAGGTCGTCCTCACCCGGCATAAGGTAATAATGGTCGTGGCTACCCATGTATTGCTCCTCAAGCTGGCCATACCACGCCTTATCCTCCACCGACCAATATTCTAAAGGCAGATCTCCATACTTCCGCGCCTTTTCCTCCACCAACCGTTCCATGATACGGCCCGCGTCGTACTCGCGACGCGTGGTGTCGCTGAAGCGATCGGGCAGCAGCTCGTAAAGCTGTTCATCCGCCTCCTGGGATAGCTTCACATCCCGTTGCAGCACAAACAATCCCTTATCCTCAAGCGCCACGTGCAGCCAATCGCGCAGCTGCCCCAGTACCTGCACCGCCGTTCCGTTTGGCTCGATGCATGCCACCTCGCCTTCGCGGTCATTGATCGCGTACAGGCCCACATGGCCCGTGTCCTCCTGCGTGGCGAGCTCCGCCGCGGGCAGCGTGTCCGTGCAGGTAAAGGCCAGGTCGCGCAGCGGTATCCAGCCGCTGATGCCGTTTCTTTCCCCGTCGCCGCCTATGAGCACAAAGGCCCAGTTGGGCTCGTCCTCCGCGCAGTTCCATTCGGCAAGGGCGCTGCTTTCGCGCGTTTCCATGACCACAACAGGCGTGCCGTTTAAATAGATGCCCATAGGGCAGGTCAAATCGTTCACCGTGGGCGCTTCCAGCAGCACCGTTCCCACGGTTTCGGCGGAATGCACCCAGGCGTTTTGCGGGAACACGCTCAGCTTGCCCGCCTCCAATGCCAGCGCGCTGCCTCCCAGCACCGCCAGCGCCGCCGCGGCAACGCACAGCACGCTGCCCGTGCGGCGGCCCGCGTCCTGCATGATGCTAAGGATACGGCGCTTCATGCCGTTCTTCCCGCCGTAGAAGGAGGTGCACAGCGCCGTGCGCACGCGCGTCTGCCTCCGGATGACGCGGATAATGGTTTCGGAATAGAACCGGCGCTCCTCTGCGTCCGCCTTTGCGGTCACAAGGCTGTCGCAGGCCGCCTCCTGATAGAAGCACAGGCTGCGGCCCATCAGCCACACAGCGGGATTGTACCAGTGCAGCGTATAGCACAGCATCATCAGCGCCTTTACCAGCAGATCGCCGCGTTTGAGGTGTGTAAGCTCATGGCGAAGCACAAGCTCCAGCTCATCCAGGCCCAGCGCCGTATCCGGCAGCAGGATGGCGGGGCGCGCAAAGCCCGTGAGCATGGGGCTTGACACCGTTGGGCACAGCCACAGCTTCACGTTTCCGCGCACGCCCATTTCCGCCATGCACTTTCGCAGCGTGGCCTGGTAGCCCTCCGCCTCGCAGGGCTTGCGCCAGCGGCGCACCGTGCGCATGAACCGCGCGTGGCTGAGCATAAGCAGCGCAAGCGCCACGACAGCACCCGCCAGCCATATCCAGCACAGCATTTGCAGCCAATCCAAAGGAGCGGTGCTCGGGGCGGCCAGCGCGCCCCCTTCGGCCCCGCTGGCACGCACGGCCTGCGCAAGGCTTGTGCTGCCATGGTCCGCGGCCTGGGCAATCTGCGCTTCATTGGGCAGGGAAATCGTATTATCAAGGTTTTCCTCTGTAACGGCGGTTTCCATCACAGGCCGCGACAGTGACGCGGGCAGCGTTACCTTCATCACCGGCCTGGACGCGAACATCGCAAAAGGTATCAGCAGCCCAACCGCCAGCGCAATCCACGCGCCATACAGGCCGCGCGGCGAATAGCGCTTTTCCAGCGCGGGCAGCAAGGCCAGGTAGGCAAGAATCATAACCGTCATTCCCGCGCCCGTGGAAAGCATCGCAATACAATAATTCTTCATTGGTTACCGCCTCCTTTGCGCTTGTTCAGCCACTCGGTCAGTTCATCCAGATCGCTTTCGGTAAGCCGCTCGCTCTCCAGCGCGCTCAGCAGGCTCTTGAAGCTGTTGCGGTGGTAGCGCTCCACAAAGCTTTCGGTTTCCATGCGCAGGTATTCATCCCTGCTGATAATAGGATAGAACGCGCGCTCGCGTCCCGCCCCCCGCTCCACGCGCAAAAAGCCGCGTTCAGTCAGCCTGGCAAACAGCGTGACCACCGTTTGAATTTTCCAGCCATGCTTGCGCCCCAGCGCCTCCATGGCCATGCCCGTTGTGACCGGCGGGGTTTGATCCCACAGAAAGGACATGATCTCAAATTCCGTATCGGGTAGGCGTTGCGATTTCATAACGGAACTCTCCTTCTTTTAATAAGACGGTACGTCTTACAGACGATATTATATTACACCGTGTCTTATACTCTGTCAACAGGCTTTTCCAAAATGTTTGACTTGTAACAACAATCCTTCCAGGGGTTGACATCCATATAAGACAAAGTGTAGTATAAAAGTGACGGTACGCAACAGACGCATCTTACCTATACGGGAGGTTTCAATCATGATGAAAAAGCTTCGCCTGTTCCAAGCACTGCTAACCGTTCTTTTGCTGCTTTCCCTCGCCATGCCCGCCCTGGCTCACGAGCGCGTGGGCAGCGTGTACTATTTTGGCGGCGACTACCAGGATGTGACTTACGATCCCACCGTGCTGCCCAACGGCTGCCTTCTTCTAAATGGCTACCGCCAGCAGGCCCCCAGCAACGAGCTCTACCGCGAAACGCGCGCCTGGCTCCTGTGCCTGAAGCCCGGCGGCGAGGTCGCCTGGGAGTACCTTGACGACGCCAGGGGCACCACGCGCTATGTTCTGCCCATCGTGCAGGCGGACGGGCGCATCACGGTGCTGTTTTATAATTCTCCCAGCCAGGTAACGGAGGAGCTCGCCATTCATTCCTTTTCACAGGATGGCGAGCTGCTCTCCAAAACGCCGCTGCCCACGGAGCTGGACCTTACCTGCGGCAGGATGGCGGACGGCTATCTATTCGGCAATCCCAGCGACGGCTATGTATTCGCCAACGAAAGCGGCGTTTCCAAGCTGGCTACCGGCGGCGAGGGCAGCGTAAATTTTAACGGAGGGCCCTCCGTGCTGCCCACGGAGGATGGCTGCATCTCCCTTAGCTTTATTCACAGCAAAGACGCCGCTTCCCGTATTCCCGTCATCGTCCGCGTGGATACGCAGGGCCATGAGCTATGGCGCTTCTCCTCCGATGAATTCGCTAAAGGTTCCTTTAGGCGCGGTATTCTGTTGGAAAACGGCGACCTGCTCTGCCTCTGGTTCAGCAACGATACCGAGCGGCAATGCCTGCTGCGCCTTAACGCCTCCGGCGAGCTGGTATGGCGGCTGGATGTGCCCTGGGATTTGGGCAGCAACCTGACCCCCTGCGAGGAAGGCTTTGCATTTGTAACCACCTCGCAGAAAAAGACGCTCACTCGCATCCGCTTTACCCTGATAAACGAGCAGGGCGAGGTAACAGAAATTCGCGAATGCGAGCCGCTCAAGGACGATACCTATGGTTGCAGGATATTCTCCTGGCAGGGAGAGGCTTGGTACACGGCCGGGCACGCCCGCAACGAAAAGCGCGTGAATGATCGCCAGGACTCTTTGGAGCTGGAGGACGTGGCGCTCATCCGCTTAAAGGATTGCGCGCTTGTGGAGGAAGAATAAGCATTCCTTGCCCCAATCCTCAAAAATAGGAAAGCCGCCGCCCAGGGTCAAAAGCCCGGGCGGCGGTCAGACTGTCGATAAACCTCATAGATACGCAAAGAGCCGCAGCGCCAGCCCATCCGGGCTGGCGCGTTTCTCGCTTGAAAACGCTGCGGCGTAAGGCTTTGGGGCTCCGCCCCAAACCCCGGCAGGGGTCGACGGAGGGAATGCGCAAGGGCAGCGCGACAACGGAACGTTGTCACGCTGTTCCGGCCAAAGGCCGGAATCGCACGGCCCAAATTGAAAATTTGGGACACGCGACCCAGGGCCCTGTGGGGCATTGGGCGAAGCCCAAAGCGACCCGAAGGATATCAACCGAAACGAGCAGAGGGCACGGCCAGTGTCCTCTGCGACGATTGAGGTTGCGGGCTAATGCCCCTGCACCCCATCCTTTCAAGCCTTCCTACGGAGCTACCTTCACCGCGTCGCTGTACTCGCTGTATACACGCTTGCCGTTGCTGTTTTTATAGGCGCGCACCTTGTAGTAATAGGTGCGGGTAAGATCCTCTTTTTCAATCTTCTGCGTCCAACGCTGGGTTGTGGCCTGCTCGTCCACCTTGGTATAGGTTCCCGTTTTGCTGGCGGAGCGGTAGAGCACGTAGCCCGAGGCGCCCTTTACATAGGCGCTCAGCGTCACATGCTTGGCATATTCCTTGAGCGCAAGCTCCGGCTCCACATCGCCGATGGTCGCCGCCGTAACGGTTCCGTTCGCGCTGGCGCTGCCAACGGTCACTGTGCAGGTTGCCGCGTCCAGGCCGTCGGCCTTTACGGTCAGGGTTGCCGTGCCGTTCTTCTTGCGCTTCACGGTTCCGTCCTTCAAAACGGTAAACACGCCGGTGTTTCCGCTTTTGAAGGTTAAATCCTCAAGCTCGCACTTGCCAATCTGCACGTCGTAACGGTCATACAGGTATACAGTGGGCTGGGCCGAGGTTTTGGTTTTCAGGCTCATATCCGCCACGCGCAGCTCAAAGCGCTTGTGGCTGTTATCCGCGCGGGCGTACATGCCCTTGGCAATCTCCACCTTCATGCTGCGCATCGCGCCAGCCTTGGCCGTGCTTTCCGCCTTTTTAAGCTCCGTGGCCTGCGGCTGGCCCTGCAAATACAGCGCCCAGTAATATTCGTTATAGCTGCCCTTCACCTGAATGCAGGCAAGGCCCGCATGGGTAAAATCGCCGTCCAGAAGCATGTCCGGCGCGTTTTTCATCCAATCGGTCACCGTTTCCTCGGCCTTGGAATAGCCCGCGGCGATGCACTCGCCCACAGCCGTGCAGCCCTTCAGCCGCGCGTAATCATCATCCGCCGTGTCATAATCCGTCAAATCAGGCCGCGTGTGGTCAAAAAACACAAACAACTCCGCCGCGCGCTGGATCGCCACCTTCTCCAAGTCCGAAAGCATCACCAGCTCCTCCACGCCGTTTTTCTGCCGGTATTGGTTCACCAGCTTCAGCGCGGAGCGCGCCCGGTTCTGGTACGTGGTTATGGAAAAGGACAGCGTGAGCGTTTTGGCAGCCGCGCTGGCGCTGGCGGGCAAAAGCATCAGGCACAGAAGCATGGCAAGCGCGCGGCGCAAAGCCATGGAAGGGCGGGATCGCATCATGAGTGTACACTCCTTTTTATGATGGGGATTGAATTTTGGCGCGTCCGCGCTAGTTATTCCGTCAGGCTGCGCGCGTATTCGCACAGCTCCAGGCTTTCGCCTCCATAGGTTTCATGCTGCCGCCTGCCTGTGGGGTGAAAGCCCATATGCTCGTAAAACCGTTCCGCCCGCGTATTCAGGCTGAAGGCCCACAGGCATACGTTCTCGCATCCGTTTTCACGCAGGTGCGCAAGCACGGCCTCCATCAACCGGCGGCCCAGGCCGCCACCCGTATGCCCGGGACGGATATAGATGCCAACAATCTCTCCGTAGCCCTCCCGTCCGGGCTCGCGTGAAAAGCACACCGTGGCCGCGCCCATCATCTCGTCCTGAATAAACAGCGCCAGCGTAGAGCTTGGGTCGGCCCGCAGCATTGCGCTCCAGCGGTCAAAGGTCAGCTTTTCCAAATAGGACTTGGGCAAAAAGTCCCGATAGGCCTGCTTCCAGCTTTCCGCATAGATACGGCCCACCTCGTCCAAATCATCCTCCGGGGCCAGCGCACGCACGCGCATCCTTCCCAACCTCCCTAATAAACTGGGGATGCCCGCGCTGCCGCAGGCGTCCCCATAAAGATTCTATGTTATTACTTCGCTATCCTGCGTCACTTTTCCTCTTGCGCGGCGCTCATTGCTTCCACATCCAGGCCCGCCTTGGCCGCGGCGTCCTTCGCGGCGGCGATAATGGCCTTGCTGGTCACCGTAGCGCCGCTCACCACGTCCACGTCAAAGGACTGCGCGTCCACAATGGCAGCGGGAATCTTCTCAAGCGCAGGCTCGGCGATAAAGTCGGTTTCCGCCTGCTCCTTCACCACCACGGACACAATCTTTCCTTCCGCGGCCTCCAGCCAAACCTTCAGCTCGCCGCCCATTCCTTTGCCAACGCCCTCATAGGTGTTTTCCGGCAGGCTCTCCGCGCCAATCAGCAGCGTAACGTCCGCGCCCGCCTGGGCCGCGCAGTCCTCCACCGCCTTGAGGATCGCCTTGCTGGTTACCGTCGCGCCGCTCACCGCATCCACCGCCAGCGACTGCGCCTCCACGATTGCGGCGGGGATCTGCTCTATCGCCGGTTCGCAAATTCCCTTCGTTTCGCCGTGGGATACCACCTCAACCTTCTCGATTGCGGATTCGCTGAAGGTAACGCTAACCGTTACGTCGCCACCCATGCCCTCGCCAACTCCGGTATAGGTACCGGGGGTAAAGGTCGCCTCCGCTAGCGCAGCGCCCATTCCAAGCACCGCCAGGCACATAATCAAACAAACCAGTTTCTTCATGCCAATTCCTCCTTGCTGCTCTGTGATAACAAAGAGGCTTCCATCGCTGGAAGCCTCCAAAGGATTCTGATGGATTACTCGTTAGGAACGCCGTCCCAAATCGCCCAGTTGTCCGGACGGGCATGGTTGGTGCCCCAAGTCTCGATGGTTTCATCAGCGGCGGGCTTGCCAACAACGATGGCGGCCACAAATACGCAGTTGCCCTCAACGGGGTACACGCTGGTTTCGCTGATCTCGCCCTGGTACGGATTGCGGAAGCCCCATACGCGCTGGTAATCCTTCTTCACGTAGCGGTTCATGGACTGATACTTGCCGTCAGCCAGATCCTTGGGCGCATATTCGCCGTTGAT
>JALEIQ010000282.1 GCA_022769795.1 Clostridiales bacterium | reverse complement strand
TCCATTTCGCCCATGGCCTGCATGGAGGAAAGTAGCTCGTCCACAATGCGCAGCTTTTCCTCGTTGGCGTTGGCCTCGGGGTTATAGACCACGCCGTGGCCGATGGTGAGGGTGCGGCGCTTGCGGCTGGCGTAGATGGGCACAAATACGGCCCGCTTGTGGGTTTTGGCATAGTACATGGGGGCGATCATGGCAAAGCCGGTATAGAGCTGGCCGACGCCCTCGCGCACATAGCCGGTTTGACCGGGGGCGTGCTCCTCGCCGTTTTCAGGGAAAACGAGGATGTTGTCGCCCGCCTGCATGGCGTTGACGGTTTCACGGAAGGTTTTCATGAGCTCGCGCGGCTGGCCGCGATAAACGGGGATGGCCTCCAGACTGTCGAACACCCACACCATAATGGGCGTAATCAGCCGGATCAGGGGGCGCTTCCAGCTTTCGGGCAGCCAGCGCTGGCGCACCATGGTGCCCTGGTACATGTGCTCCACAATGGCTTCCCTCTCCATCATGTTGCTGATAACCCAGGGCCTGAAGGAGATGGGCACATAGAGGTTGGCGACCACGGGGCCGTAGATTTCGCCGTGGTTGCAGATGAGAATCATGGTGCCGTCCTCGTAGCCGGAGAGGTTTTCCCTGCCGTACACCTTATGATAGTACAGCGGGCGCAGAAGCGTAATGATGATACGCACGCCGAAGCGGTTTTTGTGGCGCCTGACGACCACGCTGTCAAGCTGCTTTTTGAGGGCGGGGTTATCGACGCCCTCGCCGTCCAGGGTGAGCCAGTGGGCCAGCTTTTGGAAGTGCCGGTTATTGAGCGGGAAGCGCAGCGTTGCGATAATGGCGGCCAGCACCAGCAGCAGAACCGGCGCGATCATGAGGGGACGGAAGGCCCCGGCCAGGGTGGGCAGGTCGAGGGCGGAGGCGGCCCCGGCGGGCATGCAAAGCAGCGTGAGCAGGATCAGGGCGGCCATTTGGCCAAGCAGGATGGCGATTTCGGTACTGGCGGCGCGCATTTGGGAATAGCCCTGCATGCGGTCGGCTAGCTTGAATTCGGCCACGTCGGTCATGCGGCGCTCAAGCTCCGCCAGGGAGGTGACGCTTACGGTAAGCCCGCTTACCGTGAGGCCAAGGGCCAGATAGCTCCACAAAAGCCCCTCGGCCAGCTCCAGCTGGCGATAGAGCAGAAACAGGCCGTACAGCCACAAAAACAGGCCCACGAGCAAAAGCTGGGTGGCAAACGGCCTGCGCACGCGCCTGAGGCAAAAGACGGATATCTCGCGCATGATAACGGTAAGGGCCACGGTAAGCAGCATGCAGGTAAGCAGCTCCCGCTCGGTGAGGCCAATAAAGGTGTATACCATCACAAGGGTGAGCTGAAGGGCCATGAGCACCAGGGTATACATGCGCTGGAAGGCGCTGTAGGCGTTTACATCGCGCAGCTCGCGGCCCATGCGGGCGACGGTATCGGGGTCGATATCGTCGGGCAGATCCTCGCGGGCAAGAAGATCGCGCTCGCGCCACTGGCTGTACATTTCCAGCAGGCCGCCCGCGGCAAAGCCGCCCCAAAGCTGCCAGGATGCGGGCGCGGGAATGTTGAGGGACAAAAGCAGCGCCATTGCGCCCAGCGGGAGAAGATGGTTGAGCGCTTGAAAAATCCAATAGGCCCGAACGCCGATGGTGCCGCGCATGCGACGGCCGGTGAGCCGCCGGCCCAGGGTGGCGCGCAGGCTTACGCAAAGCGCCATGCCAAAGGTGAGCCAGACCGGATACGCCGTCCACAGCACGGGGTAAAGGATGATGAGGAGCGCCGAGCAAAGCAGCATGACCGCCGTAATGAGCGCGAAGGCGACACGCATGCGGGAGGTAAGGTATTTGCGGCCCGACCCAAACAGCGTGTGCGCCATGGCCCCGGCGACGCTGAAGCTCATGTACATGGCGCCGCCCAGCACCGGCAGCATGCCCAGGGCGCTTGAAAACAGGGAGGCGTACATATACTGGTACAGATTGCTCAGCGACATCAGTACAAGCATGACGCGGCGCGAGGAGGCCACGTAGATCCTTCGGGATTCCTGGTAGGCGTGCATGAAAGGCTCCTTTTGCATAGGGTTTGTGATGATTGTAACACAGGAAGAACCGTTGTGCAAACGCACGGATTGTTGCATATGTTACCGAGGCTATCATAGCATTTTTGACGCGGCGCGTATCGCCGGGCCGCCTGAAAACCGCGAATGGGCGGCTGTGGCGGCGGCAGGCATTGCCGATTGCGCAAAGCGGCGGGCTTTGCTATAATGAGAGCAGCTTTTCAGCAAGGGAGGCGCGCGTGTGAAGAAGCTGAGGCGGTTTATATGGTATCTGGCGGCGCGGCTGCTGCTTGTGACGATGCTTTTGGGCCTGGGCACGGTTACGTTTTATTACGCGATGAACGCTTCAAATATCTATATCGTTCTCAAGGACGGCATGGCCAAGCGCGCTCAGGTCATCATGATGGGAGAAGCCCCAAACGATTTGACGAAGTTTTTTCAGGGGGGCTATCTGCAAAGGGATGAAAACCTGCTTTTGGCCATCGACGGGAAAAGCCCGTACAGCTATTATACCGTGCGCGGCATCGATCACCGGCTGGAACTGACGTGGATGTGGTGCTGGCCCTGGGAAAGCACCGCGCGCGTAACGTTTACCGAAACCATCCCCCGCATAGACGGGCGCGTGAACGGGAACTACGCCGAGGCGGCTCAGGCCCTTTACGGCGAGGGCTATGAGGCCCCGCCGCGCTGGCAGGGCGGGCGCTATTCCGCAACCCTGGTGAAGGAAAACAATCAGTGGCATATACGCAACGTGGCGCTGGTGGAAGCGCTGCCCGCACAGTAGCAAAGGAGCCCCGCCATGCCTGAAACCTGCGAAATGAAGATCATCGCGCGCATACAGAGCGATTTTGGCAGCAAGTTTGGCGTGCCGCGCCAAAGCGGGCTGGTGAACAGCCTGACCGCGCGCGTGGTGTTTGAGCCGGAATACCGCTGCCCGGAGGCCCTGCGGGGGCTGGACGGGTACAGCCATCTATGGCTGATTTGGCAGTTTTCGGAGTGCGTGCGGGAGAAATGGTCGCCTACGGTGAGGCCGCCCAGGCTGGGAGGCAACACGCGCATGGGCGTGTTTGCCACACGCTCGCCCTTTCGGCCAAACGCGATAGGGCTTTCCTCGGTGATTTTGGAGAAAATGGAAACCGACCCCGTGCTGGGGCCGGTGCTGCTGGTACGCGGCGCGGATTTGATGGACGGAACGCCCATTTTGGACATCAAGCCGTATTTGCCATACACGGACAGCCACCCGGAGGCGATGGGCGGCTTTGCCCTGGGGCCGCGCGAGCCCGGGCTGGCGGTGGAGATTCCATCAGAGCTGATGAGCCGCGTGCCGCGGGAGAAGCGGCAGGCGCTAACGGATGTGCTCACGCAGGATCCAAGGCCGGGGTATCAGCGCGAGGACGGGAGAATGTACGGCGTTTCCTTTGCCGGGCTGAATGTGCGGTTTTCCGTGAAGGACGGGGTTTTGACTGTGGCGGAGATTGGGTAGGCTTCGCCGCAGTTTTTTTATTGCGGGGCGGAGCCCCGCGAGCCCTGCGGGTGGGCTTTTTTGCGGGGTGGCTCCCCGCCGGGGCTGGGGGCCGGGGGGCCAGGGGGGCTCGCCTTTTTTGCGTGGTAGCCCCCGTGGGGCTTAAATCTGCTTTCTTGCGGAAGCGGTTCCGCGGAACAGGGTGGGGGCTACGCGCCCCCACACCCTGCGCCTACTCTTTCTGGAAAGAGTAGGCAGAAAGCGGCGGCACGCAGACTCCGGCAAAAACCCCTGAATGCCGGTTTAGGGCGCGGGGACGCACAATCGGC
>JALEIQ010000262.1 GCA_022769795.1 Clostridiales bacterium | reverse complement strand
GCCAAGCAGGATAAGCCCTTTCACATGGGGAAACAAACAGGCATGGACGCGCCCGCAGGGCTTCGCGTGTCAAGGGGGAGGGCACGCGGGGCGCGCGGGCGCGTTCAACTCCGCAGATGAAGGGGGCTGTGCTATGCAGGCGACAGCCAATCAGGTACGTTGGGTGCCGATCGATGAAATCGTAGAGCCGTGGGAAGGCGGATCGGATGAAGGCGCGGAAGGAGAGGTGCGCCTTACGCAACGCGCCGATGGGCGCTATACGCTGCTGAGCGGGCGTGAACGCCTGCGCCGCATGCGCGAGGCGGGCCAGCTATGCGTGGATGCGGTGCTCAATCCCAACGATAGCGTGGACGAGCGCATCAGCTGCCTGCTGGACAGGCTGATGCGGGGCTCCCTGCATTATTTGGACGAGGCGGAGGAGTACCGCGCCCTGATACGCTGCGGGCTTACCACGCAAGAGCTTGCGGCGCGCATTGGCCGCACGCCCGCCACCGTGCGACGCAAGCTGCGCCTGAACAATCTGGGGGAGGAAACGGCGAAGCTGCTTCGGGCGCACGGCCTATGCGAGCGGTATGCTCAGGAGCTTCTGCGCGTGCCGGGCATGCAGGGACGGCTGCGCGTGCTCAAGCATGTGACGGATGGGGGGCTCAGCGTGAAGGAAACGGAAAAGCTGATCGACGATGTGCTGTCGCACATGCCGGTGCCCATGGCGGGCGGCGGGCGAATGAAGCCGCTTATGCGCGATTACCGCCTGTATGTGAACGCGATTCGCGGCATTGTGGAACAGATGTGCGACGCCGGGCTGGAGGCTACCATGCAGGTAAACGTGGGCAAGCGCGTGGCGGAGGTGCGCATTTGCGTGCCCACCTTCGCTCAGGGCGGAAAATGAGGTTAGGCCTTTGCGCCGTCCACGCTTTTCAGCCATGCCATCGCGTCCACGTCGGAAAGGATACCGTCGATCTGCGAGATATGGCATACGGTAAATAGGAAAGTTTTGCCCAGCTTGCTGCTGTCGCATAGGAAATACTTCTTTTGAGCATGTTGCAGCATGAGCTGCCGCTGATGGGTTTCATTTTCAGAAAAATCCGAGATTTTGCCATCGGCTGAAAGCCCCTGGGAGGAAAAGAACGCCAGGTCGGCTGTTACGGACTGAATCAGGTTCTCCGAATAGGAGCCGACGCAAACAATCGCTTCCGGCACCAGCAGGCCGCCGGTGCAATATACGGTGATCCTTTTTTCACACAGCATTGCGGCAGCGCGCAGGCTGTTTGTAATCACGGTTATATTTTGCCTTTCGTGGAGAAAATTGACCATTCTAAGCACCGTGGACGAGCCGTCCATAAAAATGGTGCTGCCCTCCGTAATCAGATCCACGGCCTGACGCGCGATTTTGTCCTTTATGGAGCTGCTGTTATGCTCCCGAACCACTAGCGGCACAAAGCGGTTTTCGCTTTCTCTGAGCGTTACGCCGCCGTAGCTGCGAATGACGAGCCCCAGTTCCTCCATCTTTTTTAATTCCCTGCGGATGGTTACATTGCTGGCGTAAACATGCTCCGCCAGGTAATTCACGGTAACGTGCTTTTTTTCCCGTAGAATGTCCAGAATCGCATCCATTCTTTCGGTCTTGAACATTTGTGATCATTCCTTTGCGTGAATAGTTTGAATGGGTAAAATCGATAAAATATGATCAAAAATTGATCGATCTTGGAAGCAATCAAGAATGTTTTTCATTCAAACGATCAACTGTTGACATATATAAGATCCAAACAATATAATTATAAACATCAAGAACGTTTTTGTAAAGCAAGCCGCGTTCTTCCCAGGAACAGGGCAAAAAGGGGGAGAACTGGATTTTTTCGCTTGTAATGCTGTGCAAGTGGTGAAACAGTGCGGCCAGGGCCTGCGACGGCTCTATGGAGCGGGCTTGAAAAAGACCATTTAGGTAAGCTGGCGCTAGAAACGAGAAGGGAGGGAGCGGAACACAAGCTAACTTACCGGTTCTGATCGTAACATAGTAGAAAATGAGGAGGATTTTCATTTATGAAGAAACTGTTTGCAGTCATCCTGTCGCTTGCGATGCTGATGACCATGGCGGTTGCGGCGTCCGCCGAATCCGCGCCTATTGAGATTGACTTCTGGCATGCTTGGGGCTCCGGCGCCAATTACGAAACGCTGACCACGCTGGTAAACGGCTTCAACGAAGCCAACGAAGGAAAAATCCATGTGAATGAGCAGTTTATCGGCAACTATGCCGAGATCCTGTCCAAGTACAATTCTTCCTTCCGCTCCGGCGACAACCCCACCGTATCCCTGATTGACGCCTGCATGTCCCTCAACGAGATGCAGTACGGTACCATGGTAAACCTGACGCAGTACATCGCCGAAAACGATCCCGAGTACGATATCAGCCAGTTCGTTCCCGCCATGCTGGTGTTCAGCACCGACACTGAGGGCAACGTATGGTCCTTCCCCTATGGCCGTTCCACTCAGATCATGTACTGCAACATGGATTTGCTGGGCGAAATTGGCTACGGCATGCCGCAGAGCTTTGAAGAAATGTGGGAGATCTGCGAGAAGTGGGTTGCCGAAAAGGGTACCCCCGCTTACGGCCATCCCATCGCCGGCGGCTATCTGACCTATTACATCACCGTGTGGGGCGGCGGCGAATACTTCAGCAAGGACGGACAGGGCGCCTGCATGAACCTGAACAATGGCTGGGAAAAGGCGCTGACCGCGTGGCGTGAAGCCATCGACAAGGGCTGGTACGCGGTTCCCTCTCTGACCACCGGCGGCTACTGGGAGGACTTCATGGCCGGCAAGCTGCCGTTCTGCTTTGCTTCCTCCGGCAGCCTGACCAGCGCCATCAGCAAGAGCGAGGGCGTGTTTACGCTGGGTGTTGATATGCTCCCCGGCAAGACCCAGGAGGACGGCACCATCTATCGCCGCGTGTATACCGGCGGTTCCAACCTGATGCTCGCCAGCAACAAGAGCCCCGAGGAAATCGCGGCTGGCTGGGAATTCATCAAGTACATGACCAGCACCGAGGCCAATATTTTCCATTCCCTCCAGACCGGCTATGTGCTGTCCCACGTGGGCGTGGAGAACGCGCCTGAGGTACAGGAAGCCTGGGCCAAGACCCCCGAAGCCCGCGTTGCTTACGATCAGATGGCTTACCTGAACGAAACCCATGTGTCCCCCTATCTGTCCGAGATCGACAACGAGGTGGTTTCCTCTCTGGAAGCGTTCGCCTCTGACAACATTTCCGTTGCCGATGAGCTGGCGAACCTGAAGGACATCATGGAATCCGTGCTGCCTAACGGCATTGTGGAAGCTTACGAATAAGCCTAAGAACAATCATTTGTAACAGTACATAAGGCAGGGAGGCCGCCTCCGCGGCCTCCCTGTTCTACACCGACAAGCGCTGCTTGTAGAAGCTCAGGAGGTAAACGTGGCAGAAATCAGATTTGAGGACATTACCAAGAAATTTGGTGATAAGGTCATCCTCGACCGGTTGAACTTAACCATTGAGGACGGCTCCTTTACGGTTATGATCGGCCCTTCCGGCTGCGGCAAAACAACCCTGCTGCGCATTATTGCGGGCATTGGCCCCCAAACCAGTGGCAAGGTTTATCTGGATGGGGAAGATATTTCGGGGCTTCCTCCCGCCAAGCGGAATGTGGCGATGGTATTTCAGAATTATGCCATTTACCCCACTATGACCGTAAAAGAGAATATTGAGTTTGGTCTGAAAAACAACAAGGTTCCCAAGGAAGAACGGGAGCGCCTGGTTCGGGAAATTTCCGAAATCGTAGGCATCGGCGATATGCTGGACCGCAAGCCCAGCACGCTGTCCGGCGGTCAGCGGCAGCGCATCGCCCTGGCGCGCGCCATGGTAAAAAAGCCCAAGGTGTTTTTGATGGACGAGCCGCTCTCCAACCTGGATGCCAAGCTGCGCGTGAGCATGCGCACGGAGCTTATTGAGCTGCATAACCGTTTGCAGACGACCTTTGTATACGTTACCCATGACCAGACTGAGGCCATGTCCATGGGCACCAAGATTATTCTTATGAATAAGGGCGTCATTCAGCAGGAGGCCAGCCCCAGCGAGATTTATCACGACCCGGATAACTTGTTTACCGCGCAGTTCATCGGCTCGCCGCAGATGAACGTTATACGCTTTCAGGAGGGCGGCGCGTGCTACGGCTTCCGACCCGAGAAGGTTCATTTGCGCAGCGAGGGCGGTCAGTTCTTCTATACGCGCAAGGGCACCATTGTAACCAAGGAAATGCTTGGCTCTGAAACGATCTATCAAATTCGCTATGAAGGCAATTCGGTGATGGCCAAAAGCCTGGAGGACACGTTTGAGCAGGGCAGCGAGGTTTATATCGGTGTGAAGAAGGAGAATATCCTGCTCTTTGACGAGAATGAGCGCCGCATCCGTTCGGGCGATGCCCGTTATGACGAATGGATGCAGAAACTGTGAGGCCGCATATGAGCAAAAACACAGCAATCTCCCGTCCCGCAGGATACCAAACCCCCTGGGAGAAAATACGCCCCTATGTGTATATCCTGCCGGCGATGTTTTTTCTGGCAGTATTCGTAATCTACCCGCTGTTTGACGTGGTGGTGCGGTCTTTTCAGAAATGGAATTTGATTACCGAGCCAACATGGGTGGGTTGGGAAAACTACGCCTATAATTTTCGCAGAAAAGAGTTTACCGACGCAATCCTCCATACCATTATTTACGCGGTATTTGTGGTGGGCGTTGGCCTTTCGCTGTCCACGCTGTTTGCGGTTTGGCTGTCGAAGAATACCTTTTTGAACAACCTCACGCGCAACATCATGTTCATGCCCCATGTTATCGCGCTGCTGTCCGTGGCGATGGTTTGGGCCTGGATTATGAACAAGGATAACGGCCTGCTCAACATGGTTCTCAACTTTTTCGGGCTGCCGTCCCTAAAATGGGTAGATAGCTCCGACACAGCCATGATGTCGGTAATCATCGTGGCGCTGTGGAAGGCCATAGGCTATAACACGATGCTGATTTACGCGGCGATCCAGAATGTGCCCGCCGAGCTGTATGAGGCGGCTGACCTGGATAACGCGGGCAGCGTGAAGAAGTTCTTTAAGATTACCCTGCCCATGATCTCCCCCCAGATGTTCATGCTGCTGATTACCGCGACCACCGGCTCCTTCCGCGTGTTTGACACCATCCGCGTAATGACCCGCGGCGGCCCCGGCACGTCCACGCAGGTATTGGTTTACTATATCTACAAGCAGGCGTTCATCCTACAGGGCAAGGTTGGCTATGCGTTTGCCGCGGCCGTCGTCCTCATGCTGATGATCGGCGTGTTGACCATCGCTTATTTTCGTATTTTGTCCAAACGCGTCCATTATCAGTAAGCTGTGGAAGGAGGAAAGGTCAAGATATGAAAAAGCGCATTACCGTAGGCTCCGTTATCAGCGCAATCCTGAAGCTGCTTTTAATCGTCATATTTATATTTCCCTTCTATTGGATGATTATTACGGGTTTCAAAACCTATCAGGAAACCATCGCGTTTCCGCCGTCCCTTTGGCCGCAGAGCCTGCAATGGGAAAACTTTACCAAGGTATGGAATTCCGGCCCCTATCTTACCTACCTGTGGAACAGCGTTCTGGTGAGCGTGGGCACGCTGGTGCTGCAAACGCTCGTTATGATTCCCGCCGCCTATGCCTTTGCAAAGTTTGAATTCAAGGGGCGGGGCTTCCTGTTCGGCATCGTTATGGTGGCGTTTATGATTCCGCAGCAGGTAACCTTTATTTCCATCTTCAACATGATGTCCTCGTTGGGCTGGTTAAAGACGCTGTGGCCGCAGATTATCCCGCACGCGGCGAACGCGTTCGGCATCTTCCTGCTGCGCCAGAATTTTAAGCAGATCCCAGACGAGCTGCTTGAATCCGCCCGGCTGGATAATGCCGGAGAGTTCCAAATCCTGATGAAGGTTATGCTGCCGATGGGCAAGGCGACGCTGGTATCCATTCTGATGCTGAGCTTCATCAGCACCTGGAACGATTACTTCTGGCCGTTTATCATGGCTTCCAATACCAACGTCTATCCGCTTACCATGGGTATCGCCGCTCTGCGCGATGTGGAAGGCGCTTACGACTGGGAAATCATCATGGCCGGCAACGTGATTCTGGTGGTACCTATCATTCTTGTTTACGCGCTGTTCCATAAGCGCATTGTGCGCGCTTTCGCCTACAGCGGCATCAAATAATTTGCAGGTCTATCAAAGGAGGGGTGTTCGTCCGAACGGGTTTGGAGGGGCATCCTTTCTTCAATGGAGGCATTGTTCATGAGAAAAGGCAAATATGCCGTTGTGATTTCCGAGGACGCGATGGTCTATGAGGATCTAGCGGTTCTCAAGGAGCTTCCCGCGTTTGGTTCCATCTGGGGCCAGGCCGCGGTGATTAAACGCAACCGTTCCATTTATCCCACGATTACCTATCCCTGCCATACGACCATGCGCACGGGCTGCTATCCGGACCGGCACGGCGTAATCAACAACGAAAAAACGGTGCTTGGCGAAATTTCCTCCAAGTGGGAACACTTTCACGACATTGTGAAGGTGCCGGATATCTTTGACTGCGCCAAGGCGCACGGCATGACGACCGCAGCCGTGTTCTGGCCTGTTACGGGCAACCATCCGCATATCGATTGGCTGATTGACGAGTACTGGCCGCAGGACGCCTCGCAGGACGAGGCGGAATGCTTCCGGGACGCGGGGTCAAACGAGGAGGTTATGCAAATCGTCCGGCGCAACATTCACCTTACCCGCGGGCACCTGCGCAAGCATCCCTGGACGGACGAATTCATCCATGCGTGCGCATGCGATATGCTTCGAGAGTTTCGGCCAAACCTGCTGATGATGCACCCTGGCAATGTGGACGGCTATCGCCATGAAACCGGCGTGTTCTCCCCAAAGACCGTTCACGGCCTGCACGAGTGCGACCTGTGGCTGGGCGATATTCTCCAGGCGCTGGAGCTGGCCGGAATCAGGGAGCAGACCAACGTGTTCGTCGTAAGCGACCATGGGCAGATCGACGTGCGCGGGAGCATCCATCCCAATGTGCTTTTGCAGCGCGCGGGGCTGATTGAGCTCGGGCCGGACGGCACCGTTAAGGATTATGAGGCAATTTGCAAATCAACGGGCGCATCGTGCCAGGTTTGGCTGAAGGAGCCTGAAAACCGCGCGGTTTGGGAAAAGACCCGCGCCGTGCTCGAGCAGGCGCGGCAGGAGGGCGCGTATGGCATCGAGCGCGTATGGACGGTAGAGGAAACAAAGCGAATGGAGCACCTGTCGGGCGGGTTTAGCTTCGTGCTGGAAACGGACGGAACGTATTCGTTCGGGAACGATTGGAAGGCTCCGGTTGTGCGCCCGGTGGACACGAGCGATTACAAGCTGGCGCACGGCACCCACGGATATCATCCCGATAAGGGGCCGCAGCCAACTCTCCTTGCTTTTGGGCCGGATATCAAGGCGGGCGCCGTTGTTGAGCGGGCGGGAATTGTGGACATCGCGCTCACGGTAGCCGCCAGCCTGGGCCTTGAAATGCCTGATACGGACGGAAGGGTGGTTTGGGAAATATTGCGGTAAAGCGGCCCGGCGCGCCCTTGCGCGCCCGGTCATCCCTTTCCTGATGTTCCAATCAATTCTGGTAAAACATACGAAGGAGGAGCTAGTATGCCCTTTGTTACAGCAAGAGAGATGCTTACCGCGGCTCGCGCGGGAAAGTATGCCATAGGAGCGTTTAACGCCGAAAATATGGAAATGGTGCAGGCGATTATTGCGGGAGCGCAGGAGATGCGCGCCCCGGTGATGATACAAACCACGCCGGGCACGCTGAAATATGCCGATCCCATGATTTTTGCGGGCATGGTTAGCCGCCTTGCCGCCGCCGCAAAGGTGCCTGTGGCGCTGCACCTTGACCATGGAAATTCCTTTGAGCTGGCCGAATACTGCGTAAAGCAGGGCTACACTTCCGTAATGATCGATGGGTCGCTGCTGCCGTTTGAGGAAAACGTGGCTTTATCGCGCCGTGTAGTGGAAATGGCGGGGGAGCTGCCCGTGGAGGCTGAGCTTGGCACCGTTGGCGGGAAGGAGGACGGCCATTCCGCCGGTGTGGCGTACACCGACCCGCAGCAGGCGGAGGAATTTGTACGCCGGACGGGCATTTGCAGCTTTGCGCCCGCAATCGGCACGGCGCACGGCGTTTATAAGGCCGAGCCGAAGCTGGATTTGGGGCGGCTTGGCGAAATTGCCGAAAGAGTAAGCAATCCTCTGGTGCTCCACGGCACAAGCGGCGTGCCGGATGAAACGGTTCGGGAATGCATCCGCCGCGGCGTCAGCAAGGTGAATTACGCCACGGATTTGAGCATCACCTTCACCAACGCGGCCAAGGCATACATCGCGGAAAACCCGAACGCCTTTGACCCCAAGAAGTATCTTGGCGCGGCCAGGGCGGCGGTGACAAGCCGCGTATGCGAGCTGATCCGCGTATGCGGCAGCGACGGGAAGGCCTGATATGAGCAGCTTTCTTCTGGGCATCGATATCGGGACCTCCGCATGCAAGGCCGCCCTGTTTGGAACGGATGGCGCGCTGACCGGTGCTGCGGACAGCGCCTACAGCGTTTGCTATCCCCAAGCCGGATGGGCCGAGCAGGATCCGGAGCTGTGGTGGCAGGGCGCGGTGAGCGCGGTGCGCAGCGTGCTGTCCCAAACCGGGATAAATCCGGCGGACATCGTGGGAATTGGGATAGACGGGCAAAGCTGGGCCATGATTCCCATAGACGCGCACGGAAACGTTCTTTGCGCGTCCCCAATCTGGACGGACACCCGCGCCCGTGAGGAATGCGGCGATATGCTGCGGGCCGTGGGAAGGGAAGCGCTGTTTTCGTGCTCGGGCAATCCCGTTACCCCAAGCTATACGCTGCCGAAGGTTCTTTGGTTTCGGAAGCGTTTTCCCAGCCTTTATCAAAAAACGGAGAAGGTGCTTCAGTCCAATAGCTTTATCGCCTACCGCCTGACCGGGGCGGTCACGCAGGATGTTTCCCAGGGCTATGGCTGGAACTGCTTTGATATGGCGCGGGGCGTCTGGAATAGGCAGCTTGCCAGGGAACTGGGCGTTGAAACGCGCCTGCTGCCGGACATTCACGAGTGCTGCGAAATCATTGGACGGGTGACGGCCGAGGCTGCGGCCCTGACCGGGCTCACGGCGGGAACGCCCGTGGTTGCGGGCGGGCTGGACGCCGCGTGCAGCGCGCTGGGCGTGGGCGTGACACAGGCGGGGCAGACCCAGGAGCAGGGCGGACAGGCCGGCGGCATGAGCATATGCATGGAAACCTGCGCGCCCAATCCCGCCTTGATTCTCAGCCGCCATGTGATTGCGCAAAGGTGGCTGCTACAGGGTGGCACGACCGGCGGAGGCGGAGCGCTGAAATGGTTCCGGGAGCAGTTTTGCCCGGATATGGATTTTGAGCAGATGAGCGAGGCTGCCTCCGGAGTGCCCGCCGGAAGCGACGGCGTGATTTTTCTTCCTTTTATGGTGGGCGAACGCAGCCCGCTGTGGAACCCGGACGCAAAAGGCGTTTTTTACGGACTCGGTTTTTCCGTTGGCAGGCGCGAGATGATTCGCGCGGTCATGGAGGGCGTTGCGTATTCGCTTCGGCACAACCTGGAAACGGCTGCCGAAACGGGCGGCGAAACAATCGTAATGCGCTCTACCGGCGGCAGCGGAAAAAGCCCCGTGTGGATGCAAATCAAGGCCGATGTGACCGGAAGGCGCATAGAGGTGGCTCAGGCGGAAACAGCCGCGGCAAGAGGAGCGGCTGTTTTGGCCGGGCTGGGAACGGGCGTTTTTAACAGCCCGGAGGACGCCGCGAAGGGAATAAAGGTGGCAAGCCGGTACGAGCCTGAGGAAAAGCAGGTGTACCAGCGCCAATATACGCTGTATCGAAAGCTGATTACGGAAATGTATTCCCTATACAGGTAACATAAAAAATGAGGAAAAGGAGCCTTTAAGAGTATGAAAGCTGCTGTATTATACAACAATCGTGACCTGCGCTATACGGATTGGGAAACACCGGTTTGCGGGCCGGGGCAGGTAAAGGTGCATATCCGCGCCACAGGAATCTGCGGCAGCGATGTGCCGCGCGTGCTTCATAACGGCGCGCATTATTATCCCATTGTGCTGGGCCATGAGTTCAGCGGCGATGTTGTGGAAGTGGGCCAGGGCGTTGAAAGCGTGCAGGTTGGCGATACGGTAACCGCCGCCCCGCTGGTGCCCTGCATGCAGTGCAGCGATTGCCAGCAGGGAAACTTTTCGCTGTGCAAGCACTATAGCTTTATAGGCAGCCGCCAGCAGGGCAGCTTTGCCGATTATGTTGTGGTTCCGGAAGGAAACATTGTAAAGTACGACCCTTCCATTCCCTATACGCAGGCAGCCATGTTTGAGCCGTCCACCGTGGCGCTGCACGGCCTGTTCCAGGGCGGGTATACCGGCGGCGGCAACGTGGCGGTTGTGGGCTGCGGCACGATTGGTATCTTTACGGCCCAGTGGGCCAAGATCCTTGGTTCGCGGAAGCTGGTGGTGTTTGACGTGGATGACAGCCGCCTGGAATTGGCCAAGCGCATGGGCGCGGATGAGCTGATTAACACCCGCAAGGATGGGTGGTACGAAAAAGCAATGGCGCTTACCGGCGGCGCGGGGTATGACCATGTGTTTGAAACCGCCGGCAACCCGGTGACGGACCGCATCTGCTTTGAGGTTGCGGGCAACAAATCGCATGTAACCTTTATAGGAACGCCGCACAATGACCTGACCTTTACGCCCGCGCAATGGGAAAACATGAACCGCAAGGAGTTTTTCCTCACCGGCAGCTGGATGAGCTATTCCGCTCCCTTCCCGGGCCGGGAATGGCAGTTGACGGCTGATTACTTTGCGACGGGCGAGCTGAAATTTGATCCGGCCTTCATTTTCCGTACCTATCCCATGAGCCGGGCGTGGGAGGCTTTCCAGCTTTATGACGACCCGTCCAGCGTGCATGGCAAGGTTATGCTGGTGAATGAGTGAGGGGCAAGTATGATACTTACTGTTACGCTAAACGCGTCCATTGATAAGCTGTATCTGCTGCCCTCCGTTCAGCCTGAAACGGTGATGCGGGTTCAGGAGGCGCACAACTCGGCGGGCGGAAAGGGCCTGAATGTGAGCCGTGTGGCCGCGAAGCTTGGGGAAACCGTGACGGCAATGGGCTTTACCGGCGGCCTGAACGGGCAGTATCTGGAATCGCTGATTTGCCAGCCAGAGGTGCGCTGCGCGTTTACCCATGTGAAGGGGGAAACGCGCTGCTGCATCAACTGCTGGGATCTCTCCAACGGAAAATCCACGGAATATCTGGAACCCGGCGCGGCTGTGAGCGTGGAGGAGCTTTCACGCTTCTATAAGGATTTTGAGGCCCAGCTGCCTAACGCGGGCGTGGTGGCCATCAGCGGCAGCGTGCCAAAGGGCGTTCCCGCGGACGCTTACTGCCAGCTGATACGCCGCTGCAAGGCCGCGGACGTACCGGTTATGGTAGATACCAGCGGGGAAAGGCTGGTGGCCGCCGCAGCCGAGTGCCCGACCTTTATCAAGCCCAATACGGACGAAATTGCGCAGCTATTGGGGTATGCGCCCGCGGACCTGGAATCGCTGGCGGCGGCGGCCCAAAGCCTGCATCAAAAGGGAACCCGGTATGTGGTCGTGTCCATGGGGGCGGAGGGCGCTTTGCTGGCCTGCGATGAGGGCACCTATCTGGGCAAGCCTCCGCTGATCACCCCGAAGAATACCGTGGGCTGCGGCGACAGCATGGTGGCGGGCTTTGCGGTGGGCTTTGCCCGGAAGCAGCCGGTATGCGACTGCTTCCGCATGGCGCTCGCCGTTTCCGCCGCAAACGCGCTGAGTCTTTACACGGGCGACTTTTGCGAGGCTGATTACCAGCGGCTGTATCCTGAGGTTACGATTCAAAAGATCGCGTAAAAAGCCCTAAAGGAGGAAAAGCCTATGGCTGTGATTACGATTGTTGGCGCGGGGATGATGGGGTCCGCCCTGGCCTTCCCGGCGCGTGAAAACGGCCATGAGGTGCGCCTGGTGGGAACGCACCTGGACAGGGAAATCATAGACGCCTGCCGTAAAACGGGGCGGCATCCCAAGTTTTCCAAGGATTTTCCCAACGGCGTGCGCTATTACCAGATTGAGGAGATGGAGCAGGCGCTGGAAAACGCCGAACTGGTCATTGGCGGCGTAAGCAGCTTTGGCGTGGAATGGTTTAGCGAGCAGGTGCTTCCCAGGATTCCCGATGGCGTTAAGGTGCTTACCGTTACCAAGGGGCTGATGGATACGCCGGACGGCCAATTGCTGCCCTACCCCTATCTTTGGAAGGACAAGCTGGAAAAGCTGGGCAGGAGGCTGACGCTGATGGCCATTGGGGGGCCCTGTACCAGCTATGAGCTTGTGGCGCATGACCAAACGGAGGTCGCCTTCTGCGGCTGGGACATGGAGGCCCTTAAAGAAGCCAAAAGCCTGTTGCAGACCAGCTATTATCACATCAGCCTGTCAAGCGATGTGATGGGCGTTGAAAGCGCCGTTGCGCTTAAAAACGGCTTCGCCCTTGGCATTGCGCTGACCATTGGCGTAAACCAGAAAGCCTTTGGCCTGGACAGCGAACTGCACTTTAACTCCCAGGCCGCCGTGTTTGGCCAGGCCTCGCGCGAAATGTACCGGCTTTTAACCCTTCAGGGCGTGAAGGATCTCAATAACCTGTGGCTGGGCGTCGGCGACCTGTATGTGACCGTTTACGGAGGCCGTACCCGCTTGGCGGGAATCCTGCTGGGGCGCGGCATGGACGTTGACGGGGTGCGGCGCGAGCTAAACGGCGTAACGCTGGAATCGCTCGTGGTGGCGGTGCGCGTTGCCAGGGCCATGCGCGTGCGCGCGGAACGGGGCGAAATCGCTTTGGAGGAGTTGCCGCTGCTGATGCACGTTGATGAGATTCTAAGCCGGGGAGCGCCCGTGGACATCCCCTGGGAGCGTTTCACCTATGTGCAGAAGTAAACGTCGCTCCTGTGTGGTTGCCAAACAGAATGAAAAACGCTACAATCATCCGGTGCGTGCCGCCAGGCGGCGCGCCGGATTTTTCTCGTTGATGGAGTCAAAAGCATGCGATTGATACAGGCTGTGCCCGCGGACGCGGCGGAAATCCTGACGCTTTACCGTGCCTGCGCGGCGGGAGACGTTTGCTGCTGGGACGATACCTACCCCAACGCGCAGATCGTTGATGGGGATATTCGGGAAGGAACCCTGTATATATGGCGGGAGGGAACGGAGCTGCTGGCCGCGGCAACCCTTCTGCGCTGGGACGATATTGAGGATATGCCGCTGGGCTTTCGGTATACCGCCGCGCCCTGTGTGCTGTGCCGCCTATGCCTTTCACCCGGCAGGCAGGGCCAGGGAGAGGGCAGGCGGCTGCTAAGCGCTGTAGAGGATTTGGCGGACGCGCTGGGCTACCGCGCCGTACACCTGCTGTGCGACGTGCGCAACTTCATCGCGCACGGCCTGTATGCGGGAGCGGGATACCGCTATGTATGCGACGCGCCGCTCTATGGTCACGAATATGAGGTGTTTGAAAAGCCGCTTCGGAAGCTGTGAAGGCAGCTACAAAGCGGCTGATTGATTATAATAGCCTTTTGAGGCCGGGAATGCGCCTGAGCAGCCAGGCCGCGGCAAGCGCCGCCGCAAACACGGCGATTTCCCAAAGTATGGCCGAGGGAAAGGCGGGCAAAACCCCGCACAGCGGCTCAAACAGCCGGTAGCGGCTTTGCGCAATTAGCCAATCCTGTACCAGGTATATGCCAAAGGCGCAACCGCCCAGCTCCGCAAGCGCGCGGGAGGAAGGCCGGGACAGCCAGCCCCTGAACAGCAGCAGCATGCACATGGCCGCCAGAACCGTGGGCAGGGCGGGATGCAGGCGGTCGTCCATGAACCAGTACTTTTCGCCGGGAGCAACCAGGCCGTATTCGATGCGGGTGAGCGCGACGCTCACCGCGAGGCAGGCTGCCAGGCCAAGCCCGGCTCCCAGCATTTGCCCGCGCGAGGGCGCTTTCAGGCCGCGTATCCAATACCCCGCGAAGAACAGGCCAATATAGGCGGTAAACAGCGGCACCTGAAAGAAGGAGGGCGCCGCAAGCCCCGGCGCATAGTGCGCAATCAGCGGCCACAGCCCGTCCAGGAAGAAGCACGCACCCAGCAGGCCCAGAAGCTCCCGCCCGCGCAGGGCCTGCGCCAGCCGCTGCAAAAAGGGCAGCATCGCCATCAGTCCAAGATAGAAATATAAATACCAGAACGAATCGGTAATCTGCTGCGTCCAAACCAGGTTCAGGAATGCGCCCAGATCAGCCAGGCGCGGCCACAGTCCCCAGTTCACCCATGCGTCATAGGCATAATAGCCGTAGGAGAAAAGCAGCAGAACCAGCACCACGCGCAGGGCGCGGCGGCCCGCCGTGCGCCAGCCATCCCGTTTGGGCAGCAGGCATGCGCCGGAAATCATTACAAACAGCGGCACCGCGATTTTGCTCAGGTAATATAGCGCGATGGACAGCCACCATTCCGCCTGAACGGGCAAGGCGGCTTTGAACACGTAGCTGTTGGTATGGTTAACGATGACCAGAAAGGCAGCCAGGATGCGCAGGCCGTCCAGCCAGCCTTCGCGCCGCGCGGCGGCGCTCACGGCTGTTCTCCGGCGCGGCGCTGCTTCAGCCATTCCTCCGCGCGGCTGATGGACTGGCGCACGGCTTCGGGCGCGGGGCCGCCGCGCAGGCTGCGGCGGCTTACGCACGCTTCCAGCGAGATGGCATCGTACACGTCCGCGTCAAAGGCGGGATGGGCGGCGCGCAGCTCGTCCAGCGTAAGATCGGTGAGGGCGCGTCCCTCGCGCACGCACTTGCCTACCAGCACGCCGCTTACATGGTGCGCGTCGCGGAAGGGCACGCCCTTTCCCACCAGGTAATCGGCCAGATCGGTCGCGTTGGTAAAGCCCAGGCCCGCGCTGGCATACATGGCCTCGCGGCGGAAATCCGTGGAGCGCAGCATGGCCGTAAAGGTGGGCAGGCATTTCACCAGCGTGTCGTAAGCGTCAAAGAAGGCTTCCTTATCCTCCTGCATGTCCTTGTTATAAGCCAAAGGAAGACCCTTCATCACGGTAAGCAGGGTCATCAGGTCGCCGTAAACGCGGCCCGTCTTGCCGCGCGTGAGCTCGCAGGCGTCCGGGTTCTTTTTCTGCGGCATGATGCTGGAGCCCGTGGCGAAGCCGTCGTCCATCACGGCGGTGCCAAACTCGTTGGTGCTCCACAAAATCAGCTCCTCGCAAAAACGGCTCAGGTGCATCATGCAAATGCTGGCCGCGGAAAGAAAGCTGAGCAGGAAGTCGCGGTCGCTCACGCCGTCCAGCGCGTTATCCGTCACATCGGAAAAGCCCAGCAGCTCGCGTACGCGCTCGCGGTTGAGCGGATAGGTGGTGCCCGCCAGCGCGCCGGAGCCCAGGGGCATTACGTCCGCTTCGGCATAGGCGTGCTCAAAGCGGTTGATATCCCGCATGAACATTTGCGCGTAGGCCATGAGGTGGAAGGCCAGCGTAATGGGCTGGGCCTTTTGCAGGTGCGTATAGCCCGGCATAATGGTATCCAGGTGCTGCCTGGAAAGCGAAAGCAGCAGATCCAGAAGGCTTTTAAGCAGGGCGTTTACATGCGCGCAGGCCTCCCGGGCATACATGCGCACATCCAGGGCCACCTGGTCGTTGCGGCTGCGGCCCGTGTGCAGGCGCTTGCCCGCCTCGCCAATGCGCTGGGTGAGCAGCGCCTCCACAAACATGTGCACATCCTCCGCGCCCTTGTCAATCACAAGGGTTCCGGCCCGGTAATCGGCCAGGATTCCCTTGAGACCGTCCACAATGGCGGATGCGTCGGCGGCGGGGATGATATTTTGCTCGCCCAGCATAGTGGCATGGGCAATGGAACCGGTGATATCGCACTCGATCAGCCGCTGATCGAAGGGGATTGAGGATTGAAAATCATCCAGAAGCGCGTCTGTGGGCTTTTCAAAGCGCCCGGCCCAAAGCTTTGGCATAGCAAATCCTTCCTGTTCTAAAGCAACGATGGGGAAAACTGCGTCAGGCGGAAACAGTGGCTTTGCGCAGCTCGATTTCCTGCACATGGCGGCCGTCGGTTTTGAGCACCACGGCGTGCCAGCCGCTGCAATCGAAGCTGTCGCCGGGCTTGGGCACGCTTTCGGTCATTTCCATCACCCAGCCGCCAACGGTGCTGGCCTCGGTTTGCGCGTCGATGTTGAGCTGCTCAAACAGCTCCTCGGGGTCAGCCGAGCCAAGGGCGCGACAGGTAGCGTCGTTGATGAAACGGAAGGGCTCCTCCACCTCGTCGTGCTCGTCCCAAATTTCGCCCACAAGCTCCTCCAGAATGTCCTCCATGGTCACGATGCCAACGGTGCCGCCGTATTCATCCGCAACCACGGCCATTTGGGACTGCGTGCGCTGCAAAAGGCGCAGCGTATCGCTGATTTTGGCGGAGGGGGTTACATACACGGGCTTTTTCATAATCTGCGCCATGCCGAAATCCCCGCCCTTGCGCACGCGGTTGTAAAAGTCCTTCTGGTGGATAACGCCCACAATGTGATCCAGCGTTTCCTCGTATACGGGCAGGCGCGAATATCCGCTTTCCTCAAACCTGTCGGCGGCCTCCTTGGGGGCGCTCTCCAGCGGCACGCCCTCCACCCGCACGCGGGGGGTGAGAATATCGCTCACGTCCAGGTCGTGGAACTCGATGGCGCTTTTGAGCAGCTCGCTTTCATCGGCGTTCATGCCGCCCTCCTGCTCGGCCTCCTCCACAAGGGTGAGCAGTTCGTCCTGGGTGAGGGAGGGCTCGTCCTGCACGCTAAACATGCGGCGCAGAAGCAGCTTCCATTTGGAAAACAGCCAGTTGACAGGCTTGAGCACCGTCATCAGCCCCCGCACGACGGGGCATACGGCCATGGCGAAGCGCTCGGGCGCTTCCTTTGCCAGGCTTTTGGGCGATATCTCGCCAAAGATCAGCACCACAACGGTGATGACGGCTGTGGACACGCTCACGCCCGCGTTGCCAATCCAACTGACGAACACCACCGTGCCGACGGAGGCCAGCGCGATGTTTACAATGTTGTTGCCCACCAGAATGGTGGAAAGCAGCTCATCGTAGCGATCCTCCAGGGCAAGGGCGTCGGCGGCGCGTTTTTTGCCGTGCTCCGCCAGGCTTTTCAGCCTGGCACGGTTCAAAGAGGAAAAGGCGGTTTCCGTCGCGGAAAAGAACGCGGACAGCGCCACCAATACAATCATGAGCCCAATCTGCATAAGGGCTTCCTGTGTGGACATGCTTGGGGGTCCTCCTTCACAAAATAGCCACGCCAAACAAGCCCGCCCGATTTGAGGCGGACCGCGGCGTGGCGCTGGTTTTTTGCGGATAGACAAACAGGCGGCCATCCGCACAGCCGCCATACACACAGGGAGCGTGGACACGCACAGAATCGCCCGCGTGGAAAGAAAGCGGGGTCATCAGGTTGCCAGGATCGCCGTCCACGGCGATATCACACTCCTTCTTTATCTGGGTGAGTAGGATTAGTGTAGCATAGAAGGGCGCGGATGTCAAATGCGCGGCCATGGGAACGCGGCTGACCCGTACTTGAAACCCGTGTGCTTCCCTGCTACAATACCAGTAGCAAAGCAAAGGAGCAAAGCCTATGCAGGATTTTACGGCGATGGTAAACGCGCAGCGCGCCTATTTCCTTACCCAGGCCACGAAGCCATACGCCTTTCGCATGCGCATGCTGAATGCGCTGGACGCATGGATTGAGGCGAATGAGGAAAGGATTCTTTCGGCGCTGACGGAGGATTTGGGCAAAAGCGCCTACGAGGGCTACCTGACCGAGATCGCCATGGTGAAGCAGGAGCTTCAGGACGCAAAGCGCAATCTCAAGCGCTGGATGCGGCCCCGGCGCGCGCGTACCGCCATGGGCCAGCTTCCGGGCCGCTGCCGGATCTACCGCGAGCCCTATGGCGTTACGCTGATTATGTCGCCATGGAATTACCCGTTTCAGCTTACGGTCGCGCCGCTGATTGGCGCGATCTGCGCGGGCGACTGCGCCGTGGTGAAGCCCTCGGCCTATTCCGCCGCCACCTCAAGGCTGCTCAGGGACATGGCGGAGGCGCTGTTTGAGCCGCGCTATATTGCCGCCGTGGAGGGCGGACGGGAGGAAAACGCCGGGCTGCTGGAGCAAAAGTTCGATTTTATCTTCTTCACAGGCAGCCCGGCTGTAGGAAGGCTGGTAATGCAGAAGGCAGCCGCGCATCTTACGCCGGTAAGCCTGGAATTGGGCGGGAAAAGCCCCGTGATTGTGGATGAAACGGCGGATATCGCCCTGGCGGCTCGCCGGATTGCCTGGGGCAAATTCCTGAACGCGGGGCAAACCTGCGTTGCGCCGGATTATGTGCTGGTGCATCACAGCCGCGAACAGCAGCTTTTGGAAGCGCTGATTGGAGAGGTGCGCGCCATGTACACCAGCGCGCCGCTTCGCAATCCTGATTTTCCAAAGATTATCAATCTACGCCACTTTGAACGGCTGGTGGGGCTGATGCAAAGCGGGGTTATCAGCCATGGCGGACAGATTGACGTGTGGGAGCGCCGCATTGCCCCCACCCTGCTTACGGATGTGACGTGGGACGAGCCCATCATGCAGGAGGAGATTTTTGGCCCGCTTTTGCCCATTCTGACATACCGCAGCCTGGACGAGGCCATCGCGCGCATTCTGGAGCGGCCCAAGCCGCTGGCGCTGTATCTGTTTACCCAAAGCGCTCAGACGCGGGCGCGCGTGCTTGAGGAGGTCAGCTTCGGCGGCGGCTGCGTAAACGACACGGTGCTTCATCTGGCCACCACGCACATGCCCTTTGGCGGCGTGGGGGAAAGCGGGATGGGCGGCTACCATGGCCGCTACAGCTTTGAAACCTTTTCGCATCCAAAGAGCGTTCTTACGCGCTTTGCCTGGCCGGATATATCGCTGCGCTACCCGCCCTACGGCGATAAGCTCAAGCGGCTGAAAAAGCTGATGTGAGCAGGAAAGAAGCTGGCAAACGAAATATCGAAAAGCGGCGGCGTGAACTTGAAATGGTTCACGCCGCCGCTTTTGGAAGGCTTCTTACCCCGGAAAGCTCTGCTGCCAGTCGGCGCACTGCTCAATGCGCGTGCCCTCGCTATCCGTGGCGGGGTCATAGGCAAATTCGTGCAGTTGCTTGCAGGGGAAGCGGTCGCACTGGCCGCAATGCTCCTTGCCCTTGCTTTCGCAGCAGCTTTTGATGGGGCAGCTTTTGGCCCAATAGGGCTTTTTGATCTTTAGGCAGCCCTCGCACTTCATAATCTCGCGGTATTTGCATTCGCTGCATAAAAGTCCGCAACGGGTTTCAATCATGACGTTCCCTCCTTTGGGATATCCTCCGGCGGAGTATAGCAAAGTTTGCGCAAGGTGTCAACCAGAATGGCGGCTGGATGCAAGTATTCGCCAGCTATTGACAAGACAATTTTTTTGAGTATATTTATATATAGACCGGTCGTCTATAAAGGAATGGGAGGATTTTTATGAAACGGTTCTTTGGAATGTTTATGGCACTTCTGCTGCTTTTTACCCAGGCAGCGTGTGCGGAGGGGATGACTGCGGGAACATATACCACGGCTGCGAAGGGATTCCATGGCGATATTCAGTTGGAAGTGACGGTGACCGCTAACGAAATTACCGCTATCAACGTTGCTTCTCATTCCGAAACAGAGGGAATTGGAGAGGCCGCGCTGCCCCTGCTTGTGGATGCGGTGCTGGAAAGCCAGAGCATCGGTATAGATGATATTGCAGGAGCCACAGTGACCTCAACCGCCTTTAAGGCCGCCGTAACCGCCGCGCTGGAGCAGGCTGGCGCGGACATGGAGAAGATGGCGGCCCCCGTTGCTGCCAGTGAGGAAAAGCAGGAAGTAGCCTTGAGTACGGACATTGTTGTAGTAGGCGCGGGCGCTGCGGGCCTGACGGCGGCGCTGACGGCTGTGCAGGAAGGCAAATCCGTTATCTTGCTGGAAAAAACGCCCTTCATCGGCGGCGCAAGCGCCACGGCGGGCGCCGGCACGATTGCTACGGGTTCCGCATGGCAGAAGGAGGACGGGTATGAGGATTCACCGGAAAAACTGGTGGAGGATATGATGGCCAATGGCCATGGAAAGAACGACCGCGCCACGGTGGAGCTGTTTTCCCGCATCATAGGGCCTTCTTTTGACTGGCTGGTGGACGAGAAGGGCGCGGCGGTTCCCTACAAGCGCACCGGGAAGCCCGTGCGCAACTACTCCGGCGAGGGGCGTGGCGCTGGCGTGTGCAAGAGCCTGAACGACAGCTTTCTGGCCGCAGGAGGAACATTGATGACCGCAACGCCCGCAACCGAGCTGCTGGTGGACGGCGGCAGGGTTGTGGGCGTCAAGGCTGAAAGCAGCGACAAGGCTTACACTATCCAGGCCAAGGCCGTTATTCTGGCCAGCGGCGGATTTGGAGCCAACAAGGATTTGCTGCCCCCCGACAACTATGATGATTATGTGTACGCCGGTCATGCCGGAGCCCAGGGCGACGCCATTAAGATGACGGAAAAGCTGGATGCCGAACTGATTAACATGCAGTATGTGAATATGCAGCCCCATTCCATGCGCTTTCCGGATGGCAATGGCCGCGGTATTGGCGGCGGCCCCGGTTACCAGTATGACGGCAGCTTTATGGTCAATCAGGACGGCGTGCGCTTCCTGAACGAGGTTGGCAAGGCGTGGGACAATACCCAGGCGCTGAAGAAGAATGAGCGCCAGTACATAATCATGGATCAAACCTCCTTTGACGCGCTGAACGAGGCCAACAGCAGCATGTATACCGCCGGGGATGTGGAGCTGTGGATCAGCGACGATTACAGCGGCGATCCGGTATATAAAAAGGGAGAGAGCCTTGAGGCGCTGGCGGAGAAGCTGAACGTTCCTGCCGGGGCCTTGAGGGCTTCCGTGGAGGAATTCAACAAGGCCTACGCATCCGGCGAAGCGGATTCGTTTGGCCGCACGCTAAACGCTCCAATCAGCGAAGAAGGCCCCTACTACGGACTGCAAATCTTTGTGCGCTACTATGCGACCCTGGGCGGCCTGCACATCAATGATGAAATGCAGGTGCTTACCAAGGCGCAGGAGCCCATTGAGGGCCTATATGCCGCCGGTGAGTGCGTAGGCGGCCTGGAGGGCGACGTGTATATGTCCGCGACGCTCTTTGGCTGGGCTGTCGCGTCCGGCCATACCGCGGGCCTGATGGCGGTTGACTCTGTGACGGAATAATAGAATCATGCCGCCGTGGCCTGCCTAATGGCCCCGGCGGCTTTTTTCAATCCTTGACACATATCAGGATTGCACCGTATAATGATAACAGAATTTTCGCCCGCAAATTTTTCCCTGTGGAGCGATAAAAATGGTTGAGGTAAGGTATGAACAAGAGGGAGAAAATTCTGGCGGAGGCAGAACGGCTGTTTTCGGAAAAAGGCTATTATGGCATGGGCCTAACGGAGCTGCTCAAGGCGTGCGGCATTCCCAAGGGCAGCTTTTATTACTACTTTCCTGATGGAAAGCTGCAACTGATTCGGGAAACGCTGGATCGCGCGTTTCACCATATGGAGGGCGGCATCCGTTATCACCTGTCCCAGGAAAGCACCGCGCCCGCCGCCTTTGAGCGGATGCTGCTTTCCCACGCGGACGGCGTGGAGCAGGGAAAGCATTATGCCTCACACTTTGTGGCGATGATCGCCATTGAATCCGTTTACCTTGACCCCAGCGTTCATGAGGCCTGCAAGCGTATTTATACTGCCTGGCAGCAGCTGTATGAGAGCATTTTAATGAGCTTTGGTTACCGCCAGCCCGCTGTTCATGTGAAGGCGCAGCTCCTGTTTGAGCTGATTCATGGAGCGATGCTGACCGCCTGGATACGGCAGGACGGCGCGGAGATACGCCAGCTTGCGCCCATCGTGGCCAAACTGCTCGAGGAGAAGGAATAAAAGGCGGAGAAGGCGCAGCGAAGGAAAGCATACAAACAGCCCGCTTACGGCTTGCCGGTTGGCAAACCATAAGCGGGCGTTCGGTTTTTATTGGGAAAAACGGCATAAAGCCCACATGGGAACCGAACCGCTACGCCTGCTGAAACTGGCTTTGGTACAGCTTGGCGTAGAAGCCGCCGCGGTTGAGCAGCTCCTCGTGCGTGCCCTGCTCGATCACGTTGCCCTGGTTCATCACCAAAATCACATCCGCCGTTTGGATGGTGGACAGGCGGTGCGCCACGATGAAGCTGGTACGGCCCGTCATCAGCTTTTCAAAGGCGCGCTGGATGCGCTGCTCCGTGCGCGTGTCGATGGAGGAGGTAGCCTCGTCCAAAATGAGCATGGGCGGCAGGCACAGCATTACACGCGTAATGCACAAAAGCTGCTTTTGCCCCTGGCTCAGGCTGCCGCCATCCTCGGTAATCACGGTATCATAGCCGTCGGGCAGGCGCTTGATGAAGCTGTGCGCGTGCGTGGCTTTCGCGGCGGCCACGATTTCCTCGTCGGTGGCGTTTTCTCGGCCCATTTTGATGTTGTCGCGGATGGTGCCCGCCTTGAGCCATGTATCCTGTAACACCATGCCGTAGGCGCTGCGAAGGCTGTGGCGGGTAACGCCGCGGATGGGCTGGCCGCTTACCTTAATAACGCCCGCGTCCACATCGTAAAAGCGCATGAGCAGGTTGATGAGCGTGGTTTTGCCGCACCCTGTGGGGCCTACGATGGCGATGCGCTGGCCGGGGCTTACCTTCAGGTTGAAGTGCTCGATCAGCTTGCGATCCGGCGTGTAGGAGAAGCACACGTCCTCAAGCGTTACCGAGCCGTCCACGCGTTTAAGCTCGTCCGGCGCGTCGGGCGTTTCGGCGGGCTGATTGATGAGGTCGAACACGCGCCCGGCGCAGGCCAGCGCGCCCTGCAATTCCGTTACCACGCCGGAAATTTCGTTGAACGGCTTGGTGTATTGGTTGGCATAGCTCAAAAACGCGGAAAGCTGGCCTACCGTGATGCCTCCAGTGCTCACCGCCACAAGCGCGCCAGCCACGCCGACGCAGGCGTACACCATGGCGTTTACAAAGCGCGTGGCCGGGTTGGTGAGCGAGGAATAGAAGATGGCGCGCAGGCTGCATTTTTCCAGCCTGCCGTTGATTTCCTCAAAGCGGCGCTGGGTTTCCCGCTCCATGCCAAAGGCGCGCACCACCTTCTGGTGGGTGACCATTTCATCGATCAGGGCGGTTTGTTCGCCGCGCGTTTGGGTTTGCAGGGTGAACATCTTGTAGGTGCGGCGGGCGATGAAGGCCGCCACTACCAGGCTCAGCGGCGTGATGACCACCACCGCCGCCGCGATAATCCCATTCACCGAGAACATGAAAAACAGCGTGCCCAAAATGGTCAAAACGCCGGTGAACAGCTGCGTAAAGCCCATCAGCAGGCCGTCCGCGAACTGATCCACGTCCGCGATAACCCGGCTGACCAGATCGCCCGTGGGCTGCTGGTCCAGGTAGGACAGCGGCAGCCGCTGGATACGGCGGAAGGCGTCCATGCGGATATCGCGCACGGCGCCATAGGTCATGCGGTTGTTGCATAGGCCCATCAGCCACTGGGCCAGCGCCGTTATCGCCACCAACGCGCAGATTTTCATCAGCAACGGCCACAGCCCGTCCAGATTGACCTGGCCGGGGCCGATGAGCAAATCCACCGCGCTGCCGGTGAGGATGGGCACATACAGCGTGCTTGCCACCGTAATGACGCACAAAACCAGGGAGGCGGCCAGATATCCCTTATAGCGCCCCACATAGCGCAATACCTGCAAAAGCGTGTCCTTGCGGGCGGATGCGGTTTTCATCATCACACGGCCTCCTTAGGATATTGCGAGTAATAGATTTCCTGATACACGGGGCAGTCCTTCAAAAGCTGCTCGTGCGTGCCGCTGCCTGCCAGCTCGCCGTCGTCCAGCACCAAAATAAGGTCGGCGTGGCGAATGGAGCTGGCGCGCTGCGATACGATGAACACCGTCGCTCCGCCCTCCATCTGGCGCAGGGAGGTGCGAAGCGCCGCATCCGTGGCATAATCCAGCGCGGATGCGCTGTCATCCAGGATAAGGATTTCCGGCTGCTTGACCAGCGCGCGGGCAATGGTGAGCCTCTGGCGCTGCCCGCCGGACAGGTTGCGGCCCCCCTGCTCGACAGGCTCGTCCAGGCCGCCCGCCTTGCCGCGCACCACCTCGGCCGCCTGCGCGGTTTCCAGCGCGCGCCAGAGCTGCTCGTCCGTCGCGGAAAGATCGCCCCAGAGCAGGTTTTCGCGGATGGTGCCCTCAAACAGCACGGCCTTTTGCGGCACGATGGAGATTTTCCGTCGCAGCGCGTCCATGTCCTGCTGCTTTACATCCACGCCGTTGACCAGCACGCGGCCCTGCGTCGCGTCGTAAAAGCGGGGAATCAGGTTGACCAGCGTGGTTTTGCCTGAACCCGTGCCGCCGATCACGCCGATGGTCTGCCCGCGCAGCGCCGTAAAGCTGATATGGGATAGGGAGTCGTCGCCCGCGTTTTGGTAGCGCGTGGATACATCCTCGAAGCGGACGCATTCCGCCGCCGCGGGCGCGTCCATGGGCTGGGCGGGCTGGGCCATGCTGGGCTGGATTGCCAGCACGGTTTCAATGCGCCCGGCGCAGGCGATGGCCTTGGTGATGGTTACAATCAGGTTGGCGAATTTGATAAGCTCCACCAGAATTTGCGAAAGATAATTGACCAGCGCGACCACCGCGCCCTGCGTAAGCGCGCCGGACTGCACCTGCATGGCTCCGCTCCACAGCAGCGCGGCCAGCGCGCCGTTTACCAGCACATAGGTAAGCGGATTCATCAGCGCGGACAGGCGGCCCACGCGCTGCTGCATATCGCACAGGCGCTGGGTATCGGCCTCGTAGGCGGCGGTTTCGTCATCCTGCTTGCCAAAGGCGCGCAGCACGCGCACGCCGGTAAGGTTTTCACGGGTGTGAAGCAGCACGCGATCCAGCTGGCCCTGCACCTGCCTGTGACGGGGCAGCGTAAGGCGCATCAGGCCCGCCACCACCAGCGCCAAAAGCGGTATCAGCGCCACAAAAATGAGCGCGGCCCGGCTATCCACCGTAAACGCCATCACCATCGCGCCCACAACCACAAAGGGCGAGCGCAGAAGAAGGCGCAGCGTCATATTCACGCCGGTTTGCACCTGGTTCATATCCGTGGTCATGCGGTTGATGAGCGTGGGCGTGCCAAGCGTGTCCAGCTCCGTATAGGAAAAGCGCTGGATGTGCGCAAACAGCGCGGCCTTGAGCCGCGCGGCAAAGCCCACCGCCGCCTTGGCGGCAAAATACTGCGCCGTGATGGAGCTAAGGAAGCCCAGCAGGCCCAGCCCCACCAGAACAAGGCCCATTTTAAGCACATAGCCCGTATCGCGCGCCTGGATGCCGTTATCAATGATGGCGGCCATAATCAGTGGCACAAACAGCTCCAGCACCGCCTCAAACAGCTTGAACAGCGGGCTCAGCACGCATTCCTTGCGGTAGGGCTTCAGGAAGGGAAAAAGACTGCGCATGACGGATTCTCCTTGGAAAAAAGTTGCGTCCCTATTGTAGCACAGGTTTGGGAATGTGCAAGGGATTGGCTGGCCGGGAAACGCATTTGTGTTGACAGAAGCCGCGTTGTACTCTATCATGTGTATGAAAGGAATTTCCAATCCCTGTCATTTCGGAAGGAGAAGATGCGCTTTGGCTGCGGCGTTGCTGTTTGGATTGATTCTATGTGGATGCCTGTTTCTGTCGGCTGTCTTTCACAGGCGCTTTGAGGAGGGCGCGCCGCTGTCCGCCTTTGCGATGATTGTGGTATTATACGGCTTTGGCCTCGCGGGCGCGTTGCGGGCAGGGGTATACGCGGTGCTTGGCCTGTGCGGCGCGGCTGCGGCCGCCGGGCTTGTGATCGCGGCAAAGCAGGGGCGCGTTCGCAGGCTCGCGGGCGATGTATGTACGCCCGCGCTGGTTTTGTACGCCGTCTGGTGCGCCATCGTGTGCTTTGCAAACGCGGGTAAGCCCGTGCATACCTGGGATGAATTTACCTATTGGGCCGACGCCGTTAAAATTATGACCCAGCAGGGCGTGCTTCCAAGCGACCCTGCCGCGCGGTGCCTGTTTGCGTCCTATCCGCCGGCGCTGCCGCTGTGGGAATATCTGCTTCAAGCGCTGGGCGGGCTAATCAACCCCAAAGCGGCGTTTTCCGAGCCAATGCTGTTTATCGCCTATCAATGGCTTATGCTGGCCCTGTATCTGCCGTTTCTCAGGCATGTATCCTTCCGCAGGCCGCTGGAAATGGCGGCGCATGCCGTGCTGGTTCCTTTGGCGGCGATGGCGGTGTTCCCGCTGGCGTTTGATTTGCTGCACAGCGATGCGCTGCTGGGAACGCTGGCCGGTTTTGTATGCGCCTACGCCCTGCTGGAGCGCAGAAGGGACGGCCTGTTTCTGGCAACGATGTGTGCGGCGCTGTTTGTTGTGACCCTTACCAAGGACGCTGGGCTGGTGTTTGCGCTGGCGGGCGTGGCGGCCCTGTGGCTTTGCGGCGCATGGGACGCGAAGCGCGCGGGCGAAGCCGCAAAATTCACGGGGGGGGGTTACGCTTTCAGCCCTTCTTTGCGTAGCGGCCGCCCGGGGAAGCTGGAGCCTGCACACGGCTTTGACGAACGCGACGGCGCAGGCAACCTTCTCAAATCCCATTTCGCTGGATGCGCTGCGGGAGCCCTGGCGCAAAACCACGCTGCGCAATTTCCTTTATAAATTCTTTGAACCCATCTTCCCCGTACCGGCGGCGGACAGCTTTCTTAGCTATTTTATGGTGCTGGTTTTACTGGCGGCGGGCTTTGCCCTGATATACCGGCTGTTGAAAGAAGCGTGGCTGCAAAAGGAACTGCGAAACCTGGCAGCGGTAGCCTTTGCGGCTGTGGCGGTTTATATCGTTGGCATGGGCGTAACCTACGTATTCAAATTTTATGAGGATGAAGCGGTAAGGCTTGGGTCGTTTACGCGCTATATCAACATTCCTGTGGAAATGCTGTTCTTCATTCTGCTTGCCTGCTGCCTGACGCTGCGCAAGCCCTGTTGTGAAAACGGACTGTCCCGGCAGGCCACGGCGGCGGCGCTGGCGGTTTTCGCCCTGTTCGCGCCGTGGAACAGCCTGCTTAACAGCGTTACGCGGCTTCACGCGCAGGCGGCCTGGCAATATCAGGAGGAGTACATCCAAATGGCCGAACGGGTACAGGCGCTTTGTCCAAACGGTACGGAACGGGTATACGTCGTGGCGTCGGACTCGGGCGGGATTGAGCAGGTCATTCTGCGCTACCGCCTGCGGCCCATTGAAGTGAATGAAAGCGCTTGGGATGTGTTTATCGACGGGCGCGAGGAGGATCGCTTTACCGCAAGGCGCACGTTTGAGGAGTTTGCGGAGTGCATAGTGCAGGATTACGACTATCTGGTGCTGTACAAAACGACCAGCGCTTTTAAAAAGGATTACGGCGCGCTGTTTGCAAATCCGGAAAAAATGGCGAACCAGCAGATCTACCGCGTGGACAGGGAAGCGCAAAAGCTTGTGTTGGTTGAGTAAAGCCCTCATACAACCCCTACGCCCTGCGTGAGCATAAGCCCCGCGGGCAGCCCGGCCCCCAGCGCCCACAGGTCATAGGCGCGCAGATCCAACTGCCACAGCGGATTTTGTCTGTCGCCGTCGGCGGCTTTGGCAATCACGGGCAGGGGGCTTTGCTTCAAAAGGGCGGTTAGCTCCTGGGCGCTGCGGCGCAGGCCCAGCAGGCGCACATATTCCGGGGCGGGGTGTGCGTAAAGAAGCTCCGCCGTTACATCCAGCAGCGCGTGGCAGCACAGGCGGCTGAGCCGGGCGCGGGCGTAGCGCCGGGTTTTCAGCGCGTCCAGAAGCGCCTCGCGCGAGGAACAGCGCATGGCGCAGGCCTTTAGGCGGTTTTCAAGACCCTCGGTGCAGTCCGGCAGGGCGGAGAGCGCTTCCGCGCTTGACGCGCGCAGCTTGTAGAGCAGCACGCTGTCCAACGCGTCGGGAAGGCACAGGGGATTGCGGGGCAACGCATAGCCGCAGGCCGCGTCGGCCTGGGCAAACGCGCCCTTGAGGAAGGCCGCGCGCACTGCCGTGGCGGAGGGAAAAGCGCCGCCCTCAAGCTCCGGGGCGTGATAGTCGCCCTCCCGCTTGACCGGAAGCGGCTGAAGCGGGCTTCGCAGGCGCTCGATGGCGCGCAGGTAGCACAGCGCCAGAATGTTGTTGGGCTTTTGCCAGGTGGAGGGCGCGTTTGCGCCGGGCTCGCCCAGGCAGCGGGCGAGCGCCGCGCCCTGTGCGGCGGCAAAGCTGGAGCCCCGCGCAAGCTCCGCCTTGAGCGCCTGCTCAAAGGCGGGCGTGGGATGCTCCAAAAGCATGGCGGCGGGACGCAGCCTGTCCAGCGCGTCCTCCGCGCCAAAGGAGAGGTGCGTCACAAAGCCCAGGGAGGCGAGTATCTGCACGCCGCCCAGGGCAAAGTGCTCCGCGTCGCGCACGGAAAAGGCGCAGGGCAGCTCCAATACCAGGCTGGCGCCCGCCGCCAGAGCGGCCTGCGCCCGCGCGCCCGGTGCATGGAGCGCGGGCATGCCCCGCTGGGTAAAGCAGCCGCTCATCAGGCATACGATTCGCGCCTCGGGAAGCGCGGCGCGAATCAGTTCAAAATGCCGCCGGTGGCCCAAATGGAAGGGGTCATATTCACATATCACACCTACAATTGGCCTCATACCCTCGCCCGCCGCACAGGAAAGCGCCTTCCCAATGTGGCTTTTTTGGGCTTCCCCCTTCCATTCGGTCTGAAAAAGTTGTATACTGTAACGGTTGAAAACAGATATACACGCTGTATTTTAGCACAATAGGGAGGAAAAAAACATGTCCGCCATCGACAAAATCAAAGCCAAGGCCAAGGCAAATGTAAAGCACATCGTGCTGCCTGAAGGCACCGAGCCCCGCACCGTGCAGGCCAGCGCCAAAATTCTCAAGGAAGGTGTGGCCAGCGTAACGCTGCTTGGCAACCCCGAGGAAGTGAAGAAGGTCGCCGCCGAAACCGGCACCGACCTTACCGGCGTTGCCATTATCGACCCCGCCACCAGCGAAAAGAGCGCCGCGTACGCCGAATTGCTGTTTGAGCTGCGCAAGGCCAAGGGCATGACCCCGGAGCAGGCCACCGAGCTTGTAACCAAAAACACGCTGTACTATGGCGCTGTAATGCTCAAGGCAGGGGACGCGGACGGCATGGTGGCCGGCGCGATCAACTCCACCGGCAACGTGCTGCGCCCGGCTTTGCAGATTATTAAGACGGCCCCTGGCATTAAGGTTGTATCCAGCTGCTTCATTATGGAGCTGCCCGACCATCAGTGGGGCGACAACGGCGTGATGATCTTTGGCGACTGCGCCGTGATTCCCAACCCCACGGCTGAGGAACTGGCCGCTATCGCTATTGCCAGCGCCGATTCCGGCAAGCAGCTGGTGGACGTCGACCCCCGCGTGGCGATGCTTTCCTTCTCCACCAAGGGCAGCGCCAAGCACGACAACGTAACCAAGGTGCAGGAGGCCACCCGTCTGGCCAAGGAACAGGCTCCCGATTTGCAGCTTGACGGCGAATTGCAGGCGGACGCCGCGCTGGTGGAAAGCGTCGGCCAGCTCAAGAGCCCCGGCAGCACGGTGGCGGGCCATGCCAATGTGCTTGTGTTCCCGGATTTGCAGGCGGGCAATATCGGCTACAAGCTGGTGCAGCGCCTGGCGGGCGCGGAAGCCATCGGCCCCATCATTCAGGGCCTGGCCAAGCCGGTAAGCGATTTGAGCCGCGGCTGCTCCGTGGATGATATCGTAAGCGTCGTGGCCATTACGGCTGTAAAGGCGCAGGGCTAAGAATGCAACAGTAAGGAGTTAGGCAAATGAAAATCCTGATCGTAAACGCGGGTTCCTCCTCTTTGAAATATCAGCTTGTGGATATGGACGGCGAGAAGCTCCTGGCCAAGGGCCTGGTGGAGCGCATCGGCATCGAGGGCAGCAAGCTGACCCAGAAGGCCAATGGCGAGCAGATCGTTTTTGAACAGCCTATCAAGGATCATACCGAGGCCTGCACGCTCATGATCAAGGCCCTGACCGACCCCGAAAAGGGCGCTGTGAAGGAAATGAGCGAGATTGGCGCCGTGGGCCACCGCGTGCTGCACGGCGGCGAGGCGTTTACCGCCAGCGTGCTTATCAACGAGGAGGTTAAGGACGCGATTCGCGCCAACATTCCTCTGGGCCCGCTGCACAATCCCGCCAACCTCATGGGCATTGAGGCCTGCGAAAAGGTGATGCCCGGCACGCCCAATGTGGCCGTGTTCGATACCGCCTTCCACCAGACCATGCCGCCCAAGGCCTTCCTGTACGGCGTGCCCTATGAGTATTACGAGCGCCTGCATGTGCGCCGCTATGGCTTCCATGGCACCAGCCACCGCTATGTGAGCAAGCGCGCCTGCGAGTTCCTGGGCCTGGATCGCACCAAGACCCGCGTGATTACCTGCCACCTGGGCAACGGCAGCTCCATGGCCGCCGTGGACTGCGGCAAGTGCGTGGATACCAGCATGGGCATTACGCCTTTGGAGGGCGTTATTATGGGCACCCGCTCCGGCAGCATGGATCCCGCGGTGGTGCAGTACATCGCCAACAACGATCATATGACCGTTGACGAAGTGCTCAACATGTGCAACAAAAAGAGCGGCCTGCTTGGCATCAGCGGCCTCAGCAGCGACATGCGCGATATCGACGCGGCTGCGGACAGCGGCAATGAGCGCGCCATTATCGCCCGCGATATGCTCATCAGCGGCATCCGCAAGTACATTGGCAGCTACGCCGCCGTAATGAACGGCGTGGACGTGATTGTGTTTACCGCCGGTATCGGCGAGAATGGCGCGGAGCTGCGTGAAAGCGTCATGAGCGGCTTTGAGTACATGGGCGCGAAGCTGGATCATCAGAAGAACATCGACGGTAACCGCAAGGAAAGCGTCATCTCCGCGGACGACAGCAAGGTAAAGATCGTTGTCATCCCCACCGACGAGGAAATCGTGATTGCCCGCGATACGCTGTGCATTGTGACCGGCAAGCCGATCGAATAACATCCCAAAGAACCTATACCGCTCGGCTGCATTGCAACGAGCGGTATCTTTCTCTCTGGGCAAGGAGAAATGCGTCAGTTCCGCCTGGCTTCCAGCCGCCATGCCCCATCAATGACCGCCGCGGTTTGACGCGGGGGCGGCAGGGCCGGATACGACATGATGCTATACTTGCTTAACACAGGAGGTTTTATCATGTATCTGGACATTTCCCAAGGCTTTTTGCACCCCGGCGACTCCTTTCCCTTCCGCAAGGAGGTTGAGCTGGAAAAGCAGGACATCAACGGGGAAACCGTGACCTTTGACCCTGTGACGCTGGAGGGCACATACTTTGTGGCGGACGATACGGTGCGCCTGGAGGGCAGCCTGAAAACGGTGGCGCACGCCTCCTGCGCGCTGTGCCTGGGCCCGGCTAGCATGCCGGTTGAGGTGGACTTTGGCGAAACCTTCCGCAAGGACGCAAACGAAAGCGAGGACGAATGCTTCCGTTATGAGGGAAAGCAGGTTCCGCTGGGGCATATGGTGCTTACGCTGGTGCTGCTCAACCTGCCCATGCGCTTTGTGTGCAGCGAAAGCTGCCGGGCGGACGGCGAGCTCAAGGCATGGAACGAGGACGCGAAAACCTGGGCGGAGGAGGAAGGCGAGGCCACCTACCGCCCGTTTGAGCAGCTTGGGCAGATGCTTGAGGAAGAAAAGGAGCAGTGAGCCAGAGCCGGGCGGCGAGCGAAAACGCGAATTCACCCTTGCTGGAAAACAACCTGAGCCTTGCGGCGCAAGGCTGAACAGAAAAAAACTCTGGTCAGAAGCCGTCCGGAAGCGTGGGAAAAGCATCCCTGCTTCCGGACGGTCTTTTGTATTCGCTTTTTGAGAAACTAGCGGCCCTTCATCACGCGGATAAGATGCGCGAGGGCCTCCTTTTGCTCTTTCGTGAGCGAAACCCAGCTTTCAAATAGCTCTTGCTGCTCCGGCGTAAGTTCCACGGTTTCCGCTTCGGCAAAGAATTGCGACAGCGAAATGCCAAGCCCTTTGCATATGGCCTCCAGCGTGGCGATGGAGGGCGTTGTGTTGCGGTTAAAAATATTGGCCACCGTGGATTGCGAAAGGCCGGAGGCGATGGCCAGGCGGTATTCGCTCCACTGCCGTTCCTCCATGAGCTCCCGAATGCGCTGCTTTGCGTCCATATCCTCACCCCTTTTTATTCTATTTCTCAAATGAGATAGAAAGTAGTGGGATGATGTATTGAATTTCGTTCTCTATTGAGATATAATCAATACGCAAATGAACTATAGGGAACGGGGAGGATGGATTGAGGACGCGAAAGAAAATGAGGGAAACGGTAAAACGCCTTGCTATGGCCTGCCTGCTGGCGGTGGTGCTGGCAGCCGGGCTGTATATGGGGGAAAAGGCCGCCGGCCATGACGCGTTTGGGCATGATTGGAGGGAGGCGTTGATGTATGCCGGGCTCATTGTGAGGCGGCAAAGCGGCTGCTCGCTTTTGCATATCGGAGCCAGGGCGCTTGTGCTGCGCAGAGGGAATACCTGGACGGTGCGCGGCTGCATACCGCCGCACGGCGGCGTGGGAACGGCGCTTTGCCGCCGCTATGAGGTAACGCTTACGTTTACGGCGGAGAACCGGTATCGCGTCGAAGCCTTCGCGGCTGCGCGTTGCCGGTGAAAGAAAAGTATGCTATAGTATCCATGTCAAGATTACGTGACGGTGCTATGAATGCGGCGGGAGGAAGAAAAATGCAGAATCCCTGGCAGGCGGATATCGACGCGGTTTTGGCTCACCGGTGGGATAACGGAGCGGATGATTTTGCTACGCCGGATGGAAGGCTGCTCAAGGGCGCGCCGTTTACCGCGCTGGAAAGTGCCATGTACCTGCTGGAACTGGGCGTGTCGCCCGAGCACGAGGTGCTGCAAAGCATCGCCGGGCGCATTCTAAGCGGATGCAGGGAGGATGGCCGTATCAGGATTGCGCCCGCGGGCGCGATTTATCCCTGCCAAACGGCGCTTGCGCTAAACGTGCTGTGTCACATGGGCTATGATAACGCTGATACCCGCCGCGCCTTTGCGTACTTTTTCAACACGCAGGAGCCCGACGGCGGCTGGAAGTGCAACAAGTACAGCTTTGGCCGGGGCGAGGAAACCGAGTGCTCCACGCCGTATACCACGCTGGTGGCGTTGGACGCTTTCCGTTTTTCCCCGGCTCTGCGTGAGGATAACCGGCTGGAAAGGGCCGCGGCCTTTTTGCTGCGCCATTGGGATGTTCGCAGGCCTATCAGCCCGTGCCATTACGGCATCGGCAGCCGGTTTATGCAAGCGGAATATCCCTTTCGGGGGTACAATCTATTCTATTATCTCTATGTGCTTTCGTTTTATAAAAGCGCTGTGCGCGACCGCCGTTTTCAGGAGGCTCTCTCAACGCTGGAAGGGCGTATGATAGATGGGCAAATCATTGTGGAGCGCGTATCGCCAAAGCTGGCGCACCTTCGCTTCTGCGAAAAAGGCAAGCCCAGCGCGCTGGCCACCCGGCGCTATCATGAGCTCAAATGCCGCGTGCGCGCATAGCCTGACGGCCTCCGAGCGATACTAGGCGTATCAACGCAAGGAGGCTGTGCGAGCAATGCAGAAATATGAGTGCGTGTGCGGTTATGTATATGATCCCGAAATGGGCGATCCCGATAACGGCGTCGCGCCCGGAACCGCCTGGGAGGACGTGCCGGACGATTGGGTATGCCCCATCTGTGGCCTGGGCAAAGAGGTTTTTACCGAGGAATAAGGCGTTAAGCGCGCAAAAGCAGCACCTTTTGGTTCAGCTTTTGGTATACGCGCTTCACAAACCACGGCTCAGAGGAGGCGGCGGGCGCATCGTTTAAAAGAAACCAGCGCACGCCGCTGTTTTCATCCGGCTTTATGGCAAGCGCGCTGTGCTCGTCGGCCTCCAAAAGGTAGGTCACGTTCAGGTGCAGGTGGGAGGATACGTATTCGCCGCGCTTTTCATGGCCGTCCACCGTAAGGGCTTCCACGCTGAAAATGGTCCGCGAAGCCGGGCGCACGTGCTTAAGGCCGCTTTCCTCGCAAGCCTCGCGCACGGCCACGCGCAGCAGGTCACGCTCGCCGTCTGCGTGCCCTCCCAGCCAGGACCAGGAATGGTACAGGTTATGGTAGGCCATGAGCGCCTTCGTCCTGTCTGCATTTACAATCCAGGCCGAGGCGGTCATGTGGGCCAGGCGGTTTTGCCGGGTAAAGACGTCCTTTTCGGTTTTCAGGCAGTGCAGGATAAGCGCTTGATCCCGCTCCTCCTGCTCGTTAAACGGAATAAAGGCGGTAAGCTGTTCCTCAAGTGTCATCCAAAAGACCCCTTCGTGCGATAATGGCAGCAAGAAGTATACCATAAAATGCGCTGGCGCGGGCGCTTTTTTGCTTTCCCGCGCACTTCCCCCGCAAAAACCTTGAAAACCCGCATGGAATGCGGTATAATGTGCTTTGCTTATTAAACCAATATTGGAGGGGTATCCGTATGAAGCATATCAAGACCGTTTCCGAGCCCTGCCTGCGCCAGTCGCTTGCCCATGGCGGCTGCGGCGAGTGCCAGAGCTCCTGCCAGAGCGCCTGCAAAACAAGCTGCACCGTTGCCAACCAGAGCTGCGCCAATAAGGACAACCAGATTGTGGCCGGCCGCGACGGCAAGCTGAACCATTCCTTCGGCAAGTAAGTCGGCGGACGGAAGCAACCGCATTGCCACAGTGCGATGCGGTGCTTTTTTTGACTTGAGGAGGCAAGCAAATGATACACCTGTTTGAGGCGATTGGCCGCAAAATGGCGCTGGATGTAGGCAGCGGCGCGGTTCTATCGCTGGATGATATCGCCTATGACGCGCTTTCCCTGCTTTTGGAGAACCGCGAGGCGGATATTGCGGCCCTGCTTTCGGAAAAATACCCGCGTGAGGAGGCGGAGGAAACCGTTTCGGAACTGCGTGAATTGATCCGCACGGGCTATCTGGACACATCGGACGATTATTCCAACGTTCAGCCGGCGGACGCGGGCGTGGTAAAGGCCATGTGCCTGCATGCGGCGCATGACTGCAACCTGCGCTGCAAATACTGCTTTGCCGATACGGGCGAGTATCATATGCATAGCCGCTCGCTGCTCTCAGCCGAAACAGGCAAGAAGGCGCTGGATTGGCTGGTTGCGCACAGCGGCCACCGCAAAAACCTGGAGGTGGACTTCTTTGGCGGCGAACCGCTGATGAATTTTGAGGTCATCAAGGAAGTGGTGGCCTATGGTCGCGAGCTGGAAAGGCGGCACGGCAAGGTGTTTAAATTTACCACCACCACCAACGCCGTGCTCATGAACGATGAGATAATCGATTTTCTGAACCGCGAGATGGATAACGTGGTCATCTCCATCGATGGGCGGCCCGAGGTGCACGACCGCATGCGCCCCACGCCCAACGGCAAGGGCAGCTATGACCTGATTATTGAGAAGGCCAAGCAATTTGCCAGGCGACGCGGCCAGCAGCGCTATTATCTGCGCGGCACGTTTACCCGCTACAATCTGGACTTTGCCCAGGATGTGCTCCATTTGGCGGATATGGGCTTTGAGCAGCTTTCCATTGAGCCCGTGGTAACGGACGAAAGTCACGATTACGCCATCCGCGAAAGTGATTTGCCCCGCGTATACGAGGAATACGAGCGCCTGGGCCGCAAGTATGTGGAATATCGGAAAAACGGCAGGTGGTTTAATTTCTTCCATTTTATGGTGGATCTTACCGGTGGGCCCTGCCTGAAAAAGCGGCTCACAGGCTGCGGTGCGGGCAACGAATATGTGGCTGTGACCGCCGATGGCGATATCTACCCCTGCCATCAATTTGTGGGGCGCGAGGGCATGCGCATGGGCTCGGTGCTGGACGGCAGCTTTGATACCGCCATGCAGCGAACCTTCCAGCAAAACACCGTGCTCACCAAGGAAAAGTGCTCCAAGTGCTGGGCACGCTTCTATTGCAGCGGCGGCTGCCAGGCCAACGCGCACGCCTTTAACGGCGATATCTCCAAGCCCTATGAGATGGAGTGCAAGCTGGAGCAGAAGCGCCTGGAATGCGCCATGGCGATTTACGCTATTGAGCATGAGGCTGAACAGGGCGAAGCCTAAGGGGCGCGGGCCCTCTTACGCGTGCGTAGGCAAAATGTGAACGGCGAAGACGGTGAGTTTTGAAGATTTTCCAAATAATATTCATGTCTTGTTCATGATAAGGTCAAAAATGCATGCTATCATGAGCGCGTAGTAAAGGAGGGACACTACATGAAGAAAAAGAATCTGTTTGGATATGTGGCCATTACCCTGGCCCTGACTATGATGATTGTTACGTCCGTTACGGTGCTTGAGCGCAACAGCAGCGCTGGCGCGGAGGCTGTTACCATTTCCGAGAACGCCACGGTTGTTACCAGCCCCTTTACCGAGGCTGTGCGCAAGGTGCAGGGCAGCGTTGTGGGCGTGAATAACTATACCACCTATAGCCGCAACAACAACGGTTATTTCGGCTTTGGCTACGGCTTCGGCTATGGCTACGGATACGGCGGCCCCGACGATGATCAGGATACCAGCCGTCAGGTGTTGCAGGGCAGCGGTAGCGGCGTGGTGGTTGCCAAAGGCTATGTGCTCACAAACTATCATGTGGTTGAGGACGCCACCATGCTGGAGGTTACCAGCGGCGACAAGGTGTATCCCGCTCAGCTGATGGGCACCGACGCCGCGAAGGACATCGCCGTGATGTATGTGGAGGATTTGGATATCGAACCCGTTGTGCTGGGCGACAGCGATAAGCTGAGCGTTGGCGATTGGGCCATCTGCATCGGCAATCCGCTTAGCTTTACGGGCACCACCACCGTGGGCGTGATTTCCGCCCTGAACCGCACGGTGAAGAGCAGTGCGACCGACGCTTACGGCAAGCGCGCCACGAACACCATGATCCAGACCGACGCTGCCATTAACGCCGGTAACAGCGGCGGCGGCATGTTCAACGTGGCCGGGGAGCTGGTAGGTATTCCTAGCATGAAGTACACCGGCTCGGTTTACTCCGGCAACACGGTAGAGGGCATCGGCATGGCGATACCGATCAACGAGGCCAAGCAGCTTATCAACGACGTGCTGGCGGGCAACGGCAACGTATCTTCCAGCCCTGCGGACGGGCAGAACGGAAACACCGGCAGTGTTACCAGCAGCGGCAAGCCCCGCATTGGTGTTACGGTTACCAACCTGAATGCGAACAACTACGCGGTGGCGAACGGCCTTCTGCCCAACGGCGCGTATGTGAAGGAAGTGGAGGTTGGCTCTCCCGCCGAGAAGGCTGGTATTCTGGTGGCGGATATCGTTGTGGAGGTGGACGGCACCGTTGTAACCAGCACCACGCAGATGGTATCGATCTTGCAGCAGAAGCAGGCGGGCGATACGGTCAATGTGAAGGTGTACCGCATTGAGGGCGGATTGGACAAGGTAGAGGATCAGACCAATATGCCGGAGGGCGAGTATATCGATCTGAAGGTAGAGCTGGCCATGCTGGACGACGTTCAGCAGTAACGCAAGAAATGGATACTTGTGAAGGCCCGCCGCGCGAAAGCGCGGCGGGCCGCTTCGTATTTCAAAAGCACGGGACGGCGGCATTCAGGCCCCTGTCCCGTGCTTTTTCGGAAATTTCAAAACGGCAATGAAATGGTCTTCTCAAAAACGGTCAACGGCCTTATGATAAAGGTGCCGGGGCGGTTAGCGAGGAGATGGCGCTATGAACGACAAATTTTTTCGGCTTCCATGCGAAAAGCGGCGCAGGATAATCAATGCCGCCTATAAGGTGTTTTCCCAAAGCGGCTACCCAAAAGCCCCGATGTCCGAAATTGCGGACGAGGGCGGCGTTTCCAAGGCGCTTTTGTTTCATTATTTTCAAAATAAAAAAGAGCTGTATCTGTATCTATGGGAAAACGCTATGGAAACGACAAGAAAAGCGCTCCGGGAGTACAGGGTGTTAGAAACCAATGACTTTTTTGAAATGCTCAAAAGAAGCCTGCTGTCAAAATGCGCTCTCATGCGGGAGTATCCGTATATGTACGCCTTTTCGCTGCGGGCGTATTATGAAACAGAGCCGGAAATTCAAAGGGCCGTTCAGGAAAGCTTTTCTGATGCTTGCAGCACAAGCGAAAGGCTTGTGTTTGAAAAAATAGATGTTTCAAGGCTTCGCAAGGATATCGACCTTCAGGCAATGTATACCGAAATCCTCTATGCCGTTGACGGGTATATGTTCAAGAAATACCGTTCCAATCGCATTTTTCCGGATGAAATTGAGCAGGAGCTCATTGATTTGCTTGAATTTTGGGAAAATGCCTACACGCGGAAGGAGAAGTAAAGCATGCGGCATAAGACCCTTTTGGCGCAAGGCGGAACGGTGCATTATTGGGTTGGCGGAAAAGAAAACGCGGATGACTGCATCGTTTTTACCCATGGCGTAACGGCGGATCATACCATGTTTGAAAAGCAAGTGGATTGTTTTTCCGCTAACTACACAATCATTCTTTGGGATGTTCCCATGCATGGGCTGTCAAGGCCCTACCAGAGGTTTTCCTATCGTGACACGGCGGAAATACTGCATGGTATTTTGCAAAGCGAGGGAATTGAAAGGGCATTTTTTGTGGGAATGTCTATGGGCGGCTATCCAAGCCAGCATTTCGCGCGTATGTATCCCAACAGCGTAAAAGGCTTTGTGGCGCTGGATACAACGCCCCTGGGGCCTGGCTATTACTCAAAAGCAGACCTATGGTGGCTAAAACTGGCTGCGCCAATGGCGCGCTGCCTTCCGGCGGCGGTTCTCAGAAGGAGCATGGCGCGGTCGGTTGCTATGAGCAAATACGCCTATGAAAAGATGGCGGCGATGCTAAAGCCGCTTTCAAAGGCGGAAATCATCGGGCAAATGCGGGTGGCGTATGAGGGCTTTGCCAGGGAAAACAAAGACGTCGCTTTTTCGTTTCCGGTATTGATCCTTGTGGGGGAAAAGGACAGCACGGGAAAGGTAAGGGCGTATTGCAGGGAATGGGCAAAGCAAACGGGCTATCCATTGCGCTTCATAAAAAGGGCGAAGCACTTTGCCAATGGGGACAATCCAGAGCAGGTAAACCAGGAGATAGAAACCTTTATTACGGAAACTGTCCGTCGGGAGAAAAAGCATGACGCTGCATTATGATGAATATGGAAGCAGAGAAAAGCCAACGATTCTGTTGCTGCACGGCGCGGGCGCGCTGGATACCTTTTGCCGACAATATTGCTTTGCCGACAAGTCCCTATGTTGGCCATTTGCGGAGATCAGGAGGGAAAGGATATGAAGGCATCTCTCAAATTGCTTGCGGCAAACCCGTGCTGCAACGCGATACGATTGCACGGCGCGAATCATAGCTTCCCCATGCGCAATGCAAAAGAGCTTAATCCTATCCTAGAAAAATTCATTTCGGAACGCGTATAAGGCAGATATGCAAAAAACGCTCCGTACAGGCCGCGGATGCGGCAGGGGCGCCCCGCGCCTTTGGAAAGCCGCTTGCGCAGAACACTGAAAGCCTCAAAGGTGCATAGAAAGCCGCAGGGCCTGTTGCAGAAAGGAAATCTGCAACAGGCCCTGTCTATGGAGAGGGAGAAATTCCGTTTACTCGCCCAGGTAAGCCGCCAGCTGGGCGTTTGCGGCATCCAGATAGGTTTGCATTCCGGCGGCGTCCAGCGCGGACAGGAAGGCGGGCAACTCGGTGGCGGGGTCAACGGCGCCCGCGTCCAGCGCCAGCGCATACTGGGCGGCTACGGTCGCCAGCGCGCTCATCTCGTTTTGCACTTCAGTGTTGTCAAACACATAGCCCAGGCAGGGGATGGCCTTCGCGCCCGCGTAGTAGCTCTTGAAGGTTTCGCGGAAGCCCGCGCCCTCGGCGGCGGTGTCGGGCAGGATGGTCACATTGCCCATGCCGTTGGTCCAGGGGAGGTAATCTTGGCGCTTTTCGGTGAACTCAATCAGGCCGTCGGCAGTCTTGGTGTAGTGCACGCCCTCAACGCCATAGTTGAGCAGGGTCATCAGGTAGGGATCGCTGTTGAGCAGGGCCAGGAACTTGAAGCTTTCCACGGGATGCTCGGAAGCGCTGGAAATGGCGATCATAGCGCCCTGGGAAGCGGTGGTGTCCACGTAAGGATCGGTGCAGGGGATGAAGGCAACCTCAATGCCGCGCTCCTGGGAGGCGGTGTGCTCATAGCCCAGCGCATAGCTCTGCGTGCCGATAAGGTATTCGCCGGTAAGCTGGGTGCTGGAGCGCACATCGTTGGAGGTTTCCTTCACGGCCAGGGCGGGGTTCACATAACCGGCGTCGTAGTACTCACGCATCTTTTCCACAAAGGCTTTGTATTCCTCGGTGGCAAACTTGTTGAGCAGCTTGTTGCCGTAGGGGCCCTCGGCGCTTACGTCGTCGGGGTTGAGGTACAGGCTCATCAGGTTTACCTCGCCGGAGTCGCCCGCAATGATGATGGAGTTGGTCACCATGCGCTCAAGCACCATGGGCTCCACCAGGAAGGGGTAGAAGCTGTCGCCCTTAACCTCCTTGGCCTTGGCAAACAGATCGCCGAAGGTGAAGAAGTCCAGCTTTTCAACATCCTCAAGGGTATAGCCCAGCTCATTCAGCAGGGTTACGTTCACGTCCCAGCAGTTCTGGGTGGCGAAGTCCTTGTAGCCGTTCACGGCGTAAATGCCCTTGCCGTCCGCGCCATCAATGGTGGCGGCCTGCATCAGCGCCTCGGGGATAGCG
>JALEIQ010000258.1 GCA_022769795.1 Clostridiales bacterium | reverse complement strand
TGTGCTATGATAAGCACGGGTTATGACGGAAACAGGGAAACAGAAGGGCGGAGGTGGCGAAGGTGAAAAAAATATTGAAGGCGCTGCTGGTTTTGCTGATCGTGCTGGTGGTGGCGGTTGGCGGACTGATCGGCTACTTATCCCTTGCGGAGTACAAGCCCGAGGATGTGGAGCCGCTGGAGGTAACGCAGGCCGCCCGGCATGAAAACGTGCGCGTGGGCAAGCGCCTGGACGTGCTTACCTTTAACACAGGCTATGCCAGTTTGGGGCGCAATCAGGACTTCTTTATGGACGGCGGGCAAATGGTTCGCCCGCACAGCCGCGGGGATGTGGAGCAAAACCTGAGCGGCATTTTAAGCTCCCTCACGCAAAAGCCCGCAGATGTGTATCTGCTCCAGGAGGTGGATTTTGACTCCTACCGCAGCTATTTTATCAACGAAGGGGAGTACTACCGCCACGGCCTGTCCATGAATATGGCCAAGGCATACAATTATAAATGCGAGTTTGTGCCGTTCCCGTGGCCGCCCATCCGCAAGGTGGTAAGCGGGCTGGTAACCTTTACCGGCCTTAACGTGACGCAGGCGACCCGCGAAAGCCTGCCCGTACCGTTTCAGTGGCCGGTGCGCGTGGCCAACCTCAAGCGCTGCCTGCTGATTGAGCGCGTGCCCGTAGAGGGCACAGACAAGGAGCTGGTGCTGATTAACCTGCATTTGGAGGCCTATGACGATGGCGAGGGCAAGCAGGCGCAGACCAGGCAGCTGATGGAAATTCTCGCGGCTGAATACCGCAACGGCAATTACGTAATCGCGGGCGGCGATTTTAACCAGACCTTTGAGGAGGCCGACGTTTACCCCGTGCTGGACGAGGCGTACTGGCGGCCTGGAAAGCTGTACGACAGCGAGCTTCCCCAGGGCTTTCGCTATGTGTATGACGCATCCAGTCCCACCTGCCGGTTGCTCAATAAGCCCTACGACGGCAACCGGGACGAGGCCCAGCTGTTTGTGATCGACGGATTCATCGTATCGGATAATTTGAAGGTGAACCACGTGGAAACCATTGATCTCAACTTTGCGTGCAGCGATCATAACCCTGTGTTTTTGCAGGTAACGCCTCAGTAAAGGAGAATGCGCCGTGCGATTGCTGATAGACGCGGACGCCTGCCCCGTGGTGGATATCGCCCTGGGAATTGCGCGGGCGCATCATGTGCCGGTAACGCTGGTGTGCGACGACGCGCATGAGATGCGGCGCGAAGGGGCGCTTACCGTGACCGTTCTGCGCGGGGCGGACAGCGCCGACTTGGCGCTGGTGAATATGCTTGAACACGGCGATGTTGTGATTACACAGGATTACGGCCTGGCGGCGCTTTGCCTGGCGCGCGGCGCGCGAGCGCTGGATCAAAACGGGCGCGCGTATGACAGCGGCAACATCGATATGCTGCTTGGAATGCGGCATATGGCCGCGCACGCACGGCGCGCCGGGGGCCGCGTGAAAGGCCCGCCCAAGCGCAACCGCACCCAGGACGAGGCGTTTGCCAGGGAGCTGGAAAAGCTGCTTCAAGGAATTGAATAGTACATCGGCGTCCATCTTCCAGTAGGAGGATGGGCGCTTTTTTGTTACGGCCATCATGTACCCTATATGCGCATATCACATCAAGCCCGCGCATAAGGTTGGAAGAACACAGCGGGAAGGGGCGTGTGCCATGTCGGCGCGATGGAAGCGAAGATGGGCGGTTATGGCCGTTTGCGCGCTGGCCGTCGCGGCGGGCCTGAGCCGGCAACCGGCAACCGGCGTCTTCGCGGACGGCTCCCAGGCCGAGGCGCAGCAGAAGGCGCGGCGCGCCAATGTACCCGCGGGAGCTTGGATATGGATTGATATACCGCAAAAATCGCTTACGCTGTATGAGGGAACGGAGGTAAAAAAGCGCTATACCATTGCTACCGGCACGGGCGATACGCCCTCTCCAATCGGCACGTTTTCCATTAACAGCCGTTTTTCGGGCGATTTGGGCGGATTTGGAACGCGCTTTTTGGGGCTGAACGTGCCCTGGGGCCAGTTTGGCATCCATGGCACCAATAAGCCCGGTTCCATCGGCAGCAATGCGTCCCACGGATGTATCCGCATGTTTGTAAAGGATTCCGAGGAGCTTTACGGCCTTGCGCCAAACGGCACCAAGGTGGTTATCCAGGGCGGCCCCTACGGCCTTTTGGATAGCTCCCTCAGAACCCTGCGCCCGGGCGACCGCAACAGCCATGTGGCGGCGGTGCAGCGGCGGCTGTATACGCTTGGCTACTATCATACGGCCTGGGCGGACGGCGTTTATGGGCAGGGCACGCAGGCGGCGGTGCGGCGGGCAAGAAAGGCGCTGGGGCTTCAGGAAGCCGACGTTGTGGATTATGCGTTTTATCAGGCGATCGGCCTGATTCTGTTTGAATAGCGGGAGGGGACTTTCATGAACTGGCAGGAAACGATCAGCTTTTTGGGCGGCTGTATGCCAAGGCCCGTTGGGCGGCTGCTTGCGCATCAGCCCGAGGGCAGCGTGCGGGAGATCAGGATACGCGCGGGCGGCAAGGTGCGCGTGCTTACGGATAAAGGCGAGATCGCCAGCGTGTGCGAGCCAACCCAGCCCCAGGTGGAGCAAATGGCGGAGGCTCTGTGCGAACATGCGCTTTACGCCCGCGCCGAGGAGCAGCGCCAGGGCTTTGTAACTCTGCGCGGCGGCCATCGCATGGGCCTTTGTGGCAGGGTGATCGCACAGGGGCAGAGCGTGCGCGCGCTGCGCGATATCAGCTCGCTTTGCGTGCGCGTGGCGGGCCAGTGGCGCGGCGCGGCGGACAGGCTACTGCCTCACCTGCTGGACGGGGAGGGCCGCGTGCGCAGCACGCTGATTATCGGCATGCCGGGCATGGGCAAAACCACCATGCTGCGCGATGCGTGCAGGCGGCTGTCCGAGCAGGGCGTACATATGTGCGTGGCCGATGAGCGCAGCGAGATCGCGGCCATGTGCGGCGGCGTGGCGCAGCTGGACGTTGGGCCCAACACCGACGTGCTGGACGGCTGCACAAAGGAGGCGGGGCTGCGTTGGCTGCTGCGCGCCATGTCGCCCGAAGCGCTGGTAACGGACGAACTGGGCGGCACGCTGGATGCGCAGGCGGTGCTGGACGCGGCGCGCAGCGGCGTAAGCGTGCTGGCCACGCTGCATGGGCGGGATTTGGAAACGGCCATAGCGCGGGGCGCGCTGTATCACCTGGCGCAAAGCCGCGCCTTTGAACGCTATGCGCTGCTAGACAACCGCGAGGTGGGCTGCATAAAAGCGGTTTACGACGAGCAGCTCCGGCCCGTTACGCAGGAGGAAGCGGGCGCATGATGGGCGCGGCGGGCGCGCTATGCTGCCTGCTGGCAGGCACGGCAGCGGGAAGCTGGCTCAGGGACAGGCGGCTGAAGCGGGTGAGAACCCTTTGCGCGGAGCTGGAGGCGGTTGGCGGCATGCGGCTGCTTTTGGAGCAGGAGCGCCTTAGCTTGCCTGAACTGCTCAACAAAGCCGCGCGCTATGCCACGGGCGATTGCGGAGAGCGCGTGGGCGGAAGGTTCAGGGCCGCGGCAAGGGCTCTGGAGAAAGAGCCCTTGCTTGGCATGGAACAGGCGTACCGGCGTGCCTGCGAGCAGGAGCCCATCCCCTGGGAGGGGGCGGAGGAGCGGGAAGCGATGGAGGCGCTGTTCATGCAAATGGGCAGCGGAACCGCCGCCATGCGCGCTCAGGCCGCCGCCGCCTGCCTGCGGCGCTTGAAGCCGCTGGCCCAGGCGGCGCGGGAGAGCGCCGAGGCGGGCGGGAAGCTGTGCATGCAGATGGGCGTGCTGCTGGGGCTGATGGCGGGCATCGCGCTGTGGTAAAGCAGGGGAGGCGGAAAACGATGGTTCAGGTGGATTTGCTGTTCAAGCTGGCGGGATTGGGCATTGTTGTGGCGGTACTCAGCCAGGTGCTTACCCGGGCGGGACGCGAGGAGCTTGGAACGCTGGTAACGGTGGTGGGCCTGGTGATCGCCCTGTTTTTGGTGGTCAATCTGGTTTCCGATCTGTTTTCCAGCCTGAAAAGCATCTTTGCGTTGTATTGACGTATGGCGTTTTGGCAATGGATGGGCCTGGCGGTAGCCGCGGCGGTGCTGTGCATGGTGGTGCGCGCGCAGCAGCCCCAGATGGCGGATCTGTGCGCCCTGGCGGCAGGCGTTATGCTGCTGCTGGCCGTGCTGGAGGGCTTTGGAAACGTACAGGCTGTGTTTGCACGGCTAACCGCGCTGGGCGGGCTGAAAGAAGGCTATCTTTCCACGCTTGTGAAGGTGCTGGGTGTGAGCTATGTTGCGGAGCTGGCCGCGCAGACGTGTCAGGATTTGGGCGAGGGAGGGCTTTCCATGAAGGTATCGCTGGTGGGCAAGCTGTGCGTGTTCTCCCTTACCGCGCCCATGCTTTTGAACCTGCTTGAAACGATATTGGAGCTGACACCGTGAGCCGGAGGCGAAGGCGGCTGCTGTGGGCGGCTTGCGCGGCGCTGGTATGGCTGGCGGCGCCCGGCGCCTGCGCGCAGGCGCTGGAGGAAACGCTGGAAAGCGTGCTTGGCACGCTGGATTTGGAGGCGCTCGCCGGCGCTGTTTCGCAAAGCGAGTGGTTGGAGGGCAGCGCAAAGGAATTGCTGGCGAAGCTGGTCAGCGGGCAAACCGTGCTGGACGCTTCCCAAACGCTTGCGTGGCTGCTTGCGCAGGCGGCCGGGGTGTTCCGCGGCAGCCTGTGGCGCGTTACGCGCCTGCTTGTACCGGCCCTGCTGGTAACCGCGGCGGAGGCGCTGGACGTTTCCCGGGGGCGGGCGGGAAAGGCCGCCCGGTATGCCGGGCTGCTTATGACGCTTGCGTTTTTGGTGGCCGATCTCAAGGAGCATGTGGCCTTGGCCACTGAAACCGTGGACAGCATGGCGGAGATGATGCAGGCCATCTTCCCGCTGATGGTAACGCTGCTGGCGGCGGTAGGCGGCACGGCAAGCTCGGCCTTCTATCAGCCTGCGGTTATGGCGGCGGCGGGCACCATGACCACGTTGATTGAGCACGTAACCATGCCCTTTGCGGTAAGCGTGGCGGTGCTTACCATGGTGGGCGGCCTGAGCGACGGGGTGCGCGTATCCCGGCTGTGCAAGCTGTTTAGGCAGGTGGCGGACTGGACGCTTGGCTTTGGCTTCACCGTTTTTATCGGGGTGATGACGGTGCAGGGCGTGGGAGCCGCCGCGGTAGACGGCGTGAGCATACGCACCGCCAAATACGCCATGGACAACTTCATCCCGATCGTGGGCGGCATGTTTGCCGATACGGTGGATACGCTGGTGGGCTGCTCGCTGCTGATTCAAAATGCGGTAGGGGTGCTGGGGCTGCTCATGTTGCTTGGCGTGCTGGCGCTGCCGCTTTTGCGCACGGTGATGACCATGTTTTTATACAGGGCGGTGGCCGCGCTGCTTCAGCCGCTTTCCGATAGCCCGTTGTGCAGGGCGGTGGGGGAATACGCGGAGGTGTTTTCGTTGCTGTTCATCATCCAGCTGAGCGTGGGAGCCATGTTTTTGCTGCTGGTGGCGCAGCTGCTGATCGTGGGCAATGTAACGGTCATGTTGAGGTGAGAAAATGAATGCGTTCGTTCGGCAAATTGCGGTGCTGTCCGTATTATGGTCGCTGTGCGAGCTGCTTTTGCCCGATGGCAGGCAGCAGAAAATGGTGCGCATGACCGTGAGCATATTGGTGATGGCAGCGCTTATCTCGGCGGTAAGCGGTTTGCTGGGCACGCAGGTGCAGGCGGTGGGATTGCCCGCCCTTGCGCAGACGGTAGAGGAGGCGGGCGCGCGTAGCTATGCGCGCATCGCCCTACAGGCCGCGGCCAACCAGACGGAGCGCTTTGTGATAAGCCTGGCGCGGCAGGCGGGTTATTCGGCCCGGGCAGCCGTGGCGTTCCGTCCGGACGGGGCGCTCGACCATATCCAGCTATGGCTGGAGCGGGAGCCGGACGCGCCTCCCCTGATGGGGGAAGAACGGCTGGCGCAAGCCGTCGCCGAAAGGCTCGATGTGCGGCCAAGCCTGATTTGGCTGAACGGAAACGGGGCGGGCACGTCATGAAATGGCTCAAGGAGAACAAAGCCGTGCTATGGATGGCGGCGGCGCTGATTGCCGCCGTGCTGTGCCTGGCGCTAGGCGGGGAAAAAAGCGGCGGCGCGAGCCAGGAGGAAAGGCGCATCGCGCAGGTGCTTAGCGCCATTGAGGGCGCGGGGCGCGTGGAGGTGGCCCTGTATTACGCCAAGGAGCGCGAAAGCACGATGGGAATTTCGCCAAACACCCAGCCCACGGGCGCGGTGGTGGTAGCCCAGGGCGCGGAAAATTTGGAGGTGCGGCTTTCGCTGATTCGCGCAATCCGCACCTTGCTTGGACTGCCGGAAACAGCGGTGGACGTGTTTGTGATGGAGGAGGGCGGACGATGAACGCACAAAAAAAGCCCCCGCAGAGGGGCGGGAAAAAGCGGATTGGCAAATGGTGCAGGCGCGGCCTGCTGGCGGCGCTTGTGCTGGCCGCCGGGGCCCTTCTATGGGAAGGCCTGCCGAAACGGGCAGAAGCGCCCGCGCCTTCGCCAACGCCCATGCGCAGCGCGTCGCCCGCCCCGCCGCAGGCAGAGGAGAGAACCGCGCGCGAGGCCGCCTACGACAAGGACATGGCCGCCCTTAAGGAACTGATGGCAAACGAGGCGCTTGGCGAGGATGTGCGCAGCCAGGCCGCCGAGAGGGTCAGCCAGATGGCGGCGGATCACCAGACAGAGCTGGGCATAGAGGAAGCGCTGACCCAGGCCGGTTTCGCGCCCTGCATGGCGCTTATGCAAAACGGCGCTCTGACCATTGTGCTGGGCGAGATTGACGCGGCGCAGAGCGCGGCGGTTTTATCGCTGTGCGCCGCGCATACGGATATCGCCGTGGAGAACATCCGCATCATGACGTTTAAGGCGCGTTAGACCACGCCTCCAGCGCCTGCCATTCCTCCTCGGGAATGTGCCCCGCGCCATATTGCTCACATAGCTCCTGCACGCGGAAGAACCGGTGCATATTGCCGGGAAGATGGGTTGTTTTCTGGTAGATGAGCTGATCCAGCGGCAGCAGGTTGGGCTGAGCGCTCAACGGTTGAACGACGCTTTGCGCCTCCGCCAGGGAACCGGCGCGCGTGATGGCCTCCTGACGGGCCAGAATTTCGCTGTGATAGCGGGCCGCCTCGCCTGTCAACAGACTTCGGGCGGCGGACAGCGTGGGCGTGGCCATTACGGCTCCGCTGGAAAACAGGCCCCAGACAAGTAGTCCCGCGCATACGCCAAGCTGCCATACGCGCAGGGGCGGCCCCTCCCAGGCCTGCATGCGCTGCGCAAGCCAGCCCAGCCAGTACGCAAGGTTCAAAAACAAAAGCAGGGCGTACAGCATGTAAAGGCTGCCCAGAATGCGATCCAGCTTATAGCTGTCCACGCCGGTGGCGTAGATAGGCGGCACATAGCTGGCCGCCAGCACGCCAAAGCTGAAAAAGCTAAACCATCCGGGATTGCGGAAACGGACGCGGCAGGCCTTGAGCGGCTGCCACAGAAGCAGCGCCATCAAAAGCGCCGCGCCAAGCGTCTGCGGGCCCAGCCAGTCGGCGGCGCAGGACAGGCTCTCCACAAGGCTGTGGATGACGGCCAGAACCGGGTTCATGCTATCGCCCACACGCGCCTGCCGGACGGAGTTGCCCGGCGCGATTACCACGATAATAAGCGCGGCCAGGATGCCCGCAAAGCCCAGAACGGCAGCCAGACGGGCGGGCGAACGCCTGCGAAGGCACCACGCGGCGACGAGCGCCATCCCCACCGTGCAGCCAAGCGCCAATGGATAGGGCAACCCGCCCAACGCGAACGCGAGAAGAAGGACAGCCACGCTTCCAAAGCCATAGGCAACGCGGCCCTGAGGCAGATGCAACCTGAGCAGCAGCCCCAGGAGAAACATCAGCGCGATGAGGCTGAGGGTGTATTGGATGGCGGATTGCCAATAAAGCATTTCGCGCAGGCCGGGTGCGTATTGCAAAAGGAGCGTCATAAGCACGGCAAAGAGCACAAGCTGCGTGGAAGCGTCCACGTTCAGTACGCATCGCCCCAACTGCCTTACAAGGTACCAGGCGGACAGCGCCAGCAGCGCCAGCACGCTTACCGGCGTAATCCAAAATAAGTCCACGGATATGGCGAGCGGCTGAAACGCGCAGGAAAACATGGCAACAAACGTGCCCTGCCAGGTGTTGTAATCCCGCACCGCTTGCTCCCACGCCGCTCCCATCGTGCTTAGAAGGCTTCCGGTGCGCGCCCAGGCGTCACTGGCCAAGCGCACATTGGGAAAGTCGTCATGCGTAGGATAGGCGTAAAAGGAAAGGGCAAACATGGGCAGCAGCATCGCAATCAGCCAGATTACGCTGATAACGGCCAGGATGCGCTTGGAAACGGCGGCGTTGAGAAAACGCCTTGCCCCGATGCGGCGGTCGGTCGTCATGGGAACCTCCTATGTGAACACAAAAATGCGTGGAGCGGCGTTACTCTTTGGCTTCGGCGGCGTCCCGGGATGCAAGATACTCCGCGTTTTCCCGTTGACGCTTTTCCTCCACATCAATTTCCCAATGCAACAGCAGGGTGAGCAGGCTTCTGAGCAGGATGATGGCCGCCAGCGTGCCAAGCTCCGTCCAGCCGCTGATGATAACGGAACGCAGCACCTCGCTGCCGATTTTGAATTCCAGGCCCAGCATAATGCCCTGGGCAAGCTGGATGCGCGTTTGCTCCTGCTTGTGGATATAGCCGATGAAGCCCTTCACCATGCTGATGACGATTACCGCGATGCCCGCCAGTTCGATGAGAAGAATACAGAAACGTACAATGGTTTCAAACCCGTGTTCGATCGCTACCATATTGCAGCCTCCTAAGGGTGTGTGATATAATCGCGCCGGGAGGAGCACGATTGTGATATTGCAATTATATATCCATTTTCCATTTTGTAAAAGAAAATGTTTTTACTGCGATTTTGTATCCGGGCCCGAAAACGACGAAACGATTGCGTCGTACTGTTTTGCGCTTCAAAAAGAAATTCGCCTGATGGGCGAAAAATACGCAGGCGCAAGGGTGAGCACCGTGTTCCTGGGAGGCGGAACGCCCTCTATTGTGCCAAGGCGGGAAATGGAGGGGGTGCTTGGCGCGCTTCGCGCCTCCTTTGATTTTTTGCCGGATGCGGAGTTTACCACGGAGGCCAATCCCGGAACGCTGGAGGCGGAATGGCTGGAAACGGCCATGCGCTACGGCTTAAACCGCCTGTCCCTGGGAACGCAGGCGGCTCAGGACGGCTTGCTGCGCACAATTGGACGCATCCATACCTTTGCGCAGACAAGGAGCGCCGTCAGCCTGGCGCGCTCCTGCGGCATAAAAAACCTGAACCTGGATTTGATGCTTGGCCTGCCGGGGCAGACGCTTGAAGCCTACCGCGAATCCGTGGACGCGGTCGCGGCGCTCGCACCGGAGCATATTTCGGCGTACAGCCTCATTTTGGAGGAGGGAACGCCGCTGCAGGCCATGGCTGCGCAGGGAAAGGTAAGCCTGCCCGGCGAGGACGAAACGGCGGAAATGTACGAGCAGGGTGCGCAATGGCTAAAGGCCGCCGGGTATGAGCGGTATGAAATCAGCAACTTTGCCAGGCCCGGCTATGCCTGCCGCCATAACATCGGATACTGGCAGGGCGCGTGGTACCTGGGCCTGGGCGCAGCCGCGCACAGTATGCTGCCGCCGGATGCGGACGAAGCCGCGGGCGGGGCGGGGCGCGTCCGGCGTGCCAACACGAACGATTTGCGGCGCTATATCGCGGCGATGCAAGCGGACGGGGAAGCGGTTGAGGAACGCACGCCTATTTGCGCGCGGGAAGCCATGTTTGAAACCATGATGCTGGGCCTGCGCATGACGGAGGGCGTGAGCGAGCGCGCCTTTTTGGAAACGCACGGCATATCGCTCACGGCCCGCTACGGAACGCCGCTTGAGAGGCTTGTTTGCGAAGGGGTGGGGCAGTGGCTTGGCGGCGCGCCGGGCAACAGGCGCTTTGCCCTGACCGCGCGCGGACTGGAAATGCAGAACGAGGCGCTGCTCCGGCTGATGGAGTAGCCTTTGAAAGGAAGAAAAATCATGACGGTGTTTGAAACCGAAAGGCTGCTTGCGCGCAGACCCAGGCTCAGCGACGCGGACGCCTTCTTTGATATGTTCACAGACGCGCAAACCTGCCGCGACGACGGCGGCTATCCGCCCTATACCCAGAAGGATGAAACGTTCCTCAGAGATTTTGACAGCCTGTTTGAGGACTATGACGGGCGCTTTTTTCTGGAAGAAAAGCAAGGTGGGCAATTGATTGGCGTTATGCATTTGATGCCCACAGACGTGCCGCGCCGCCTGGAAATCGGCTATGTGATTCACCGGGCGTACCGCAACCGCGGTTACGCAACCGAAGCGGCAGGTGGCTTGATGCGTTGGATACGGCAGCGGGACATGGCCGATGAAATATCCGCGAGCGCATACCTGTTTAACGGCGCGTCCCAACGGGTGATAGAAAAACTGGGCTTTGTGCCCACCGGAGAAACGGAAGCGCCGGGCACGGAGTATGCCGCAAGGGTATACAGAAAGCTGTTGTAAACTGGAAGAAGAAAGGTTAACGCGCCTCGCGCGAGCCAGAAGTACGCAAAATGGCACAGCGCCAGCCCTGAATGGGCTGGCGCGTTGCTTGCTTGGAAACGCTGCGGTGTAAGGCTTGGGGCTTCGCTTGAGCCGCGCCAGGCGGAGTTTCCCACCTGGCGCGGCTATTTTTATGTTACTTTGCAAACGCCTGCGTGATAGCGGTTACAATTGCCTGGCAATCGATCGTGGCACCGGCGATCACGTCCACATCGGCGCTCTGGCCGTCGAGTATGGCGGACACATACTGGGCCAACTGCTCGTCGGTGATAAACATCTCGGAGCGGCCCTCGCCGATGGTGATATCGGTAAGCTTTCCGTCCTTCACGGTCATCTTGACCTCAATCTTGTCATGCAGGCCGTCCACAACCTGTACGTATTCGCCGTCGGCGGCTTCCGCCCAGGCGGGACCCTTCACGGCTTCCTTCACAACCTCGTTCACCACGGACTCGCCGCCAAAGGCCGTCTGCGCGGCGGCACGGCCGGACAGCATCGCCTCGGAAAGGAAAACGCCGTTCTGGTACAGGTTGGATACATAGCTGCCCAGCTCGCCAGCCTCATACAGGCCGGGGATCGGCTGCTCGTTCCAGTCCAGCACGCGGCCATCGGTATCGCGCTTGGCGCCGCCGGTGGTGGCTACCAGCGTGGGCGTAATCGCTACCGCGTAGTAGGGAGCCTTTTCGATCTTGGCCATCATTGCGGGGTCGCGGCCAAAATCCTCGTCAACGCCCTTGTCGCACAGCTCGTTGTAGCGTTCCACGGTAGCCTTGAGCGCTTCGGGATCGCGGCCAAGCTTCCCGGCCAATTCTTCCAGGGTATCGGCTTTGATAATCCAGCCCTTTTCGATTTCGGCCAGGTTGTCGTTGCTCCACATATAGCCCTCGGTCGTGGTGGGCCAGCTCAGCCACTGGCTGCCGATGGAGCCCGCCTCGCGGGTGGCTTCGTCAAAGATCAGGTGAACGGGCAGGGCGCGCTCGTGGGGCAGATCCACATAACGGCCATACTCGATGTACTTCATGTGCTGGCGGTGATAGCCATACGCCTCGTTATAGAAGCGGTTGTTGTCGGAATCAATCTCGATCCAGGAATTTCCGGCCATGCTAAAGTTGCGCATGAAGGTGGCTTTGTACTCGGGAACCTTGATGCCCAGCCAGAAGCCGCCGGACTGAGTCTGGTTCTTCATGTGCCAGATCTTCGCGCCCGCCTCCATGAGCATTTTGATGCCGTCGCCGGTGTTGCCGGGAGTACCGGCAGTATATACCTCGTCCATGCCGTGGAAATCACGCTGCATTTCCAGGTCGTTCTCATAGCCGCCACAGGCCAACAGAACGCCCTTGGCGCCCTTGATGGTGTATTCCTCGCCCTGCGCGTTGCGGGCTACCACGCCGCTTACCTCGCGGGTGATGGGATCCTGCACCAACGCGATGGCGGGATTTTCATAACGCACCTCGATATTGCGCACTTTCGCGGCTTCGGCAAAGCAGCGCCATACGCCGCCGTTTTCAAACGCGCCGGAGTTCTTTTTGCGCAGATGGGCGCTGGTGCCCTCAAACACGGAGCCGGGGAAGGTGTCAAACTCCACGACCAGGCTGCCCCATTTGAGCTCGCCGCCGCCTACGTAACCTGCCTCGTAACCGGCGCTGTCGGCCACGCTTTCAATCCAGGGAAGCTGGGAGGCAAAGCCGTTTACAAGCCAGTCCAGGTATTCATCGGGAATGGGATTGGGACGGTTGCAGGCCTCCAGGTATTTTCTGAATTCTGTCACGCCCGCCTCGGAAGGCACGATGAAGGTTTGGCCGGAGGCGATGGAGTTGCCGCCGGCAAGCGTTTCGGGCATCTTTTCAAGGACGACCAATTTCGCGTCAGGGTCGATGTCGTGAGCCTCGACGGCCGCCGCGGCGCCTGCGAGGCCAAAGCCGACGATGACGAAATCGGCTTCCTCATCCCAGGTTTCGACGGTTTGCACCGGGCGTACCCATTCGGCGCATGCAGGCGCCATGCAGGCTACGAGCAGCGCTGCCGTCAGAAGAATAGAGAGCAGCTTTTTCATGTTCTTTCCCCCTTTTTGTATTATGCGATACGCGCCTTGACGCGAAAGCATCCCCCTGCGTACGGTTTCCAGGCATTCTTTTAATATTAATAGAAAGGACTTGCGTTTTGCCTGGCTTTTCTGTACACTTTGATTATAAACTGTCAAGCGGCTTGACAGTCAAGCCGCAAAATAGGAGGAATCGGGGAGCGAACAAATGAAAATTTCTATTGGAACGCTTTCCAAAGCGTTCGATTTAAGCGACGAGGCATTGCGGTTTTACGAAAAAAAAGGGCTTCTGCGCCCTCATAGAGAGGGCGGGAGCGGCTACCGGGTTTTTGAGAGGGCGGACATCCAGCGTATTGCAAATGTAAAGCGGCTGAAAAACCAGGGCTTTACGCTCGATGAGATTCAAACGGTGTATTCCTGCATCGGAAAGGACGCTTTAGAAACGCTGTATGCGCAAAAGTTGGAGCAGGCGCGGCAGGAAATTGCCTACAGGGAAAGGGTGCTTGCGCATATGCAGGCCGCCTGGAAAACCCTGCGGGAAGAGCCCGACAGGCTGCTGCTTCCGCAGGAGCTTAATCCGGGCGTGTTTTATATGCTGGAATACCCCTCCATAGAGGCCATGTGGGAGCGCCTGCCCCATGAGCCGGTGCTGAAACGGCTGTTTCGCCAGCTGCCGCTGACGGGCTACACAACGATTATAAAGAAGGAGGCGCTGGCGGGCGAGGCCTACCGCATCAGCAAGGGTGTGCTGCTGCACGAGAGCGACGCGCTGGCGCTTGGAGTTGATGCGCAGGGGTTTCGCCGCATGGACGCAGGCCGGGCGGTAGGCTGCCTGTTCTGCGTGGAGAACGGGCGGTTTGACGTTTGCGAGCTGCTGGACACTCTGGCCGCTTACCTGCGGGAAAAGGGACTGCGCGCCACGGACGACCTGTTTACCGTGCAGCAGATTAGCTTTGTAAACGAGCATGGCGACGCTATGCACTATTCGAGCATGATGGTGCCGATCACGGAAAAATAGAGGGGCGGCTTACTCGACCGCATCGTCATTTTCACCGGTTGCCTCAACATTGAACACAACGGGGCGCACCCCATCCGTGCAGCATACGATCGTTTGGCCGTCCTTCCGATTCCAGGGCTTGCAGGTGGAGCCGGACGACATGGCGCTGACGCTGCGGTAAATGTCAATCCAGGCCCAGGGGCAAAATCCGTCCGGCATTTTAGCGCCGCCCTCGTAAAGGAATGTATCTCCAACCGATAGCAGCGGGCAGGCGCCCGCCTCCATTCCATCCGTTAAATATTCCTGGGCAAAATCAGGATAGAATTCTTTTCGCAGAACCGTTATTTTTACCCTTTTCATGGCTTCCGTTCCCTTCTTCGCACGAAGATTCGAATAGTCTATATTATATTAAAGAAGAATTTGCAAAACGCACGCCTGCCGCAAGGGCCGCGCCGTCTAAAATGGCGCGGCCCTTGCGGAGGCAAGTATTCTTTACCTGTTCGCCCAGCGCTTGAGCATGGGGAAGAACTGGCGCATCATGTCGCGGGCCTTTTGCTCGGTCATATCGGGGGCGGATTGTACCATGAACGGCACGCAGAAGTCGATCATCTCCTCCATGGAGCAATCGCGGGTGAAAGCGCCGTCCTTGTAGCAATAAGCGCAGTAGTCCTGATTTTCGGAGCCGTCCTTCTCGGTGCCGTACTGCCCCTGCGCGCCGTCAAGGGGCATGCCGCAGCTTTGACAGAATTTCTGTTCCATATAAAGATCCTCCTGTTGAATGTCATTTCCCCGCGGGGGATGATAATAGGATACGGTATCAAACATGACATCCTGTGGCAGGTTTTCGCTTGCCAGCAAATCTTTTTCATAGCAACGCGCCACCTGACGGGCGTGCCGGGCCAGCGCAAGGCGCACCCCATCAGGCGCGAGCACCTGGGCTTTGCCGCCGAAGCTGAGCAGATAGCCGTACAGCCAGCCATCCGACAGAGGCATGTGCGTGGTAACGATCAGCCCGCCGTCCACGTCCTGGGAGATGGAATCGGGGTCGAACTCGTCGTAGACGCGAAAGGCGGCCTGGGGAGAAAAGCGCAGGCGCACCTCCGGCCAGTGGGAGCCATCCCGCAATTCGATGGGCGGGGGAGGAGGCATGGGAGCAAATTGCTCCTGCGTGAGCGAAAGGGCGCTCATGCGGGAAAGCTTGAAGGTGCGCCAATCGCCCCGCTTGAGGCAAAAGCCCTGCATATACCAGGCGGAGGCTTTGTAGCACAAGCGGGCGGGCTTTACGCAGCGGCGGCTGGCGCCGTCCGCGCCGGTATACCGAAAATGCAGGATGCGCTTTTCCAAAATGGCGGCCTTGATGGTTTCAAAGCGCCGGTCCTGCTGAGAGGAGGAGCCCCATGGACTCAAATCCACGGCAAGCCAATCCTCCTGCGTTTTCAAAAAGAGGGCGTTCAGCTTTTTGAGCAGCTCGCCGCTGTCCTCCTGGGTGGCAGCGGCCATGCTCTTTACGGCTAATAGCAGCTGTTCCTGCTCCTGTGCGCTCATGAGCGCCTTGTTGAGCACAAAGCCATCCATCAGGCGTATGCCGCCACCCTTGCCCGGCTCGGTTACAATGGGCATGCCCGCCTGGCATAGGGCGTCGATATCACGGTAGATGGTGCGCTGTGATACCTCCAGCTGCGCGGCCAGCTCCGGCGCGGTAGCCCGCCCCTGGCTTAAAAGATAATACAGGATTTGGAACAACCGGCTGGATTTCATATGCGCGCCTCCTTTGCACCCATTGTATCACAGCGCCGCTCAAATGCCTATCGGATATGCGAAAATGGGGTTTATGAACAAATCTTGAATTCGCGTTCAAAAATTGCAAAAGCCCTTGACAAACCTCATGGGCTGGCATATGATATGCATGTGTTAGCACTCGATTCAAACGAGTGCTAACAAACGGAAACGATATGGCAACGAAGGGAGATGGCGGTATGATGATGGACGCGCGCAAGTTCCGCATCTTGCAGGCGATTATCGACGACTACATTTTAACCGCCATTCCCGTGGGCAGCCGCACCATTTCCAAGAAATATGAGATGGGCCTGAGTTCCGCCACCATCCGCAATGAAATGAGCGATTTGGAGGAGCTTGGCTATCTGGATCAGCCGCATGTGAGCGCGGGGCGCATTCCCAGCGCGAAGGCGTACCGGCTGTACGTGGATCAACTGCTCAAGAACGGCGCCATCCGCACGGACGATGCGGCCACGGTGGGCGCATACTTTACCAGCCGCGCCCAGCAGATGGAGGACGTCATCAACCGGGCGGCG
>JALEIQ010000241.1 GCA_022769795.1 Clostridiales bacterium | reverse complement strand
GCGTGCTGGGCTATTACCGCAACGGCACCAGCGTGAAGCTGCTTGGCGAAAGCGGCAGCTTCTATAAGGTGAGCGTAAACGGCCAGAACGGCTATATGATGAAGAAATTCATCAAGGTGACCACCGGCTCCACCGGCAGCGCCACGCTGCCCGCTACGCCCTTCACCGCCAAGCTGGTAAATCCCAACGGCAATCACATTGTCAACTTCCGCACGGCTCCCGGCCTTGGCACGCCCATCATCAAGGCGTATCCCGTAGGCACCGAGATCACCGTGACCAGCGTTGGCGACGTGTGGTGCAAGGCCGAAATCGACGGCGTGACCGGCTATGTGAGCCGCTACTTCTTCCAGGCCGTCAAGTAAGCATTCCAAAAAGGGGGCTGTCGTGTCAAGTGGGGCGCGGCAGTCCTTTTTTGCCGTCAGAAACCTGAGAGGAACACATGCCCTCCTTCTGGCACGGCAGCAAGGATGCGCGGCGCAAGCTCCCGCGCGGCCAGGCACACATACCCGCACGCCCACGCATCCGTAATGCCGGCATAGGCGCATACCTTCCTGGCGGCGGCGTTCAGCGCCTCCAAAAGCGCGTCCCGCTCCAAACCTGACAGGCGCTCCTCAAGCGCCGCAAGCTCCCTGCCTGTCAGCAGCAGCTTTCCCGGCGTGAAGCCCGCCATTTCCCTGCCAACGGCATTTGTCAAAACGGGCAGACACAGGTTTACGGGCAGTATGGCATAGTCCGCACAGCACAGGCTGTTGACCCGCTTTTCCTCCCGAGGGTGAAAGGCGGCCAGCAATCTATTTTCCGCAAGAACGCGCCGCAGATACGCCTGGATAAAATCAATGCCCGCCATTGCATCCGAAACCGGCAGCATCAGCGGATAATCGATCATGCAGGGAATCTCCTGCGCCAGAAAGGCGGCGTTGTACCTATCAAAGAATCCGCCAATGGCGCGCAGCGTTCCCAGCATCGCCTCGCTTTCCAAGGGCGGCAAACCGGCGCAGGCTTGCGCCCAAAGCCGTTTGCCATTCTCCACGTCCGCGCGGAGGCGCTCCTGCGCGCGGTCAAGCCATTCTTCCGGCTCGCCGTCCAACAGGCTGCGCGCCGGTAGGCCGCCGAGCGTGCAATACCGTTCCAGCGTAAAGCATAGCGACGCCAGCAGCGCTTCCGCCAGCTCCCGGGGAACGGAGGTGCTGTCGCCCTGCGTATATTGCCTTACCGCACGCCTAAGCAGGCTCCAAAGCCTGCTTGCCAGCAAATTGCGCTCGCCGTGCGTCAAATCAAGCTGCGCAAGCCATGCATCAGGTTGCATCCCATTCCTCCCTTCCCATGGAAAAGCGGTAAAGCCCGGCGGCGCTCAACCCCTCCAGGTATTCAAGCGAGCCCTGCGCGGGGCCGTGAAAGGCCGCCGCCATGCCTTCAATCACCTCGTCGTCCGAGAGCGCATCATGCGTTTCCGCCTTAAAGGCATAAAACAGCGTTTGCAGCGCCTCCAACGTTTCGGCATAGGTATCCGCTTCCAGATAGGGAGAATCGCAGAACGCATAAATCAGCTTCGGCAGCACGCCGCCCTCCAGCTCTATCCGCCCCGTGTCCTCCAGCGCGCGCAGGCGCGCCCGCTCCAGCTCCCGCGCCTGCTCCAGGGCCAAGCGCAGCCCAAAACGCTCTGACAGCGCATTGCACCTTTCCAAAGTCTGCGACGAAAGCTCCGTTTGCAAAAATCCCGTTGCGGGAATCAAACCTTTCTCCCGTTCATCCATGCCATTCACCTCCGTGGTGAAAAGTATATCTCAGCACACATTCGCATACAATTCTTGACTTTTTTCCCGTTTTGTGATATGATATCAGCATCAAAAGAAGCCCAAAACCGTTTCATAACAACGTTTTTGGGCTTCTTTGCTTTTCTCGGTTTTTTTACAATTCTTTTATTTCATCCAACAGCTCGTTCACGCGCGATTCTCCAAACACGCGCACCCCCTGCTTCAGCAGCGCACCGGCGCAAAGGCCGTTGCCCTCGCACTTCGCTCCCGAGAACGTGCCGTCGTAAACCTGTCCGCAGCCGCAGGAGGGGCTGCGCTCCTTGAGCAGTGCGCAGGAGCAACCGCACATGCGCGCAATGCGCGCGGCCTCCTCCGCGCCCTTCACAAACGCCTCCGTCACATCGCGCCCCTTGCAGGAAAGCACCCGCCCATCCACAATTTCGCTGGGGTCGCGCGGCGTACTCAGCCCGCCCAGTACCTCCGGGCACACGGGCACCAGCACGCAGCGCTCCATCAGCTCGTCCAAACGGTCAAGTCTTTGCGTTCCGCCGTCATAGCGGCACTTGATCCCCATCAGGCAGGCGCTTATCAGCAGGTTCATTTGCCTTCTTCCTTTCGCTTTACGGGAATCCACAGTTCAAAGCGATACGCCTCGCTCTGCATATCTCCCATGGAGTAGCTTTCTACGTTCCAGCCAGCCGCAAGCTCAAATTCGCCGTTGGTGGGCAACCATTCGGTAAGGATACGCCGGTTCAGGCTTTGCAGCGCATCCGGCATCGCGCCCTGTCCCTCAAACACCGCCCAGGTGAAGGCGGGAATCGTAAACCTTTCGTAGCCTTCCGGCACAGGCGCATCGGGCTCGCAGGGGTCTGCGATGATATAGGTAAACCTGCCGGAGCCGTCCAGGCTTTCGCGGCAAACGCCCAGACAACCGCGAACAGGCGGGCAGGGGGTCTGCGCAGAATAGGCGTCCCAGAACCTGGGGATTTCGGCAAAGCTGTTCTCCATGCCAAATTCACGCGCCTTGCCAAGCACGGTAAAGGCTTCCATGGGCTTGATGTGGTACTTCATTTCTTCCACTCCCTTGACCGTAATCTGAAAGCGGATGGGCGGATAGCTCTTGAGCCTTGCGCCGGGCCGCTGCGCCTCAGACGGCGCTAGGCCGTGCACCTGCCGGAACGCCCGGTTGAGCGCCGTGGGCGACGCCGTACTTGAGCGCCACATCCAGCACGCGCGCCATTTTGCAATTCAGCTGCGGCGCGACTCATACGACGGCGGCGCGCATACTCGGCCACCGTCATATCCGTCATGCATACAAACGCGCTGTGAAACTGATAAGGGCTCAGGCCGGTCATCCTTGCCAACGCGTTCAGGTCAATCCCGTCCGTCAGACGATCCTCAATCCAGTGAAGC
>JALEIQ010000240.1 GCA_022769795.1 Clostridiales bacterium | reverse complement strand
CGTATTCTTCTCGCTGTTTTCTTCCCATATCGATACCTTTGACGACAGCAAACGCATCGTATCTCATAGCGACAACTGGTACTCGGCAAATCCGGTTCCTGAAAACAGGGAGGAAGCGGCGGTATCCTCAGGCACACGCTGCAATAGCGAGCAAATGGTGCAAAACATTCTTCAATACGTTCACCTAAATTATGCCTTGCCGCTTACGCTTTTGGAAATTGCCAAAAGCCTAAATATAAACGCGGCATATTTGGGAAGAATCTTCTCCAGCCGTGTTAACCAAACCTTCAGCGAGTATCTGGCTTCCTATCGTATCGCCCGTGCACGCGAGTTGCTCAAGGATGATTCCCTGCTGATATATGAGATCGCCCAAATGGTAGGCTATAACGACATCAATCATTTCTATAAGCTTTTTAAGAAACATACCAATATGAGCCCAACCGCCTATAGAAAAAAACTGGTTCGCTAACCCGCCCTGTAAGCTTTACAGCAAAAAAGGAAAAGCCCTAAAAACATCTGTTTCTGGGCTTTTCCCTTGGTATGCCCGGCAGGGTTCGAACCTGTGGCCTTCAGAGTCGGAGTCTGACGCTCTATCCAGCTGAGCTACGGGCACTCAACAGCAAGTATTGTACCCGGGATAACCTTATTTGTCAAGGGATGGCGCGGTAAATGTCGCGCATGAGTGTTGAGTTACAACAATCGCTCTCGCGCCCATGCCGGGTTTGATGAATGACCGCCGCTTGTTGATGAATTTTCTTCTTATCTTGTTTATTCATAACAATTTCACAGCTTGTTTACCGGTTTTTTTAAGCTAATCTAAACTATGCTGTCTATAATCACAGCCATCACGCAAGACGTGAAAGCTATGAAACAGGAGTGATTCCTATGAAGCGCAATGGAATGCGCACCCTTTCCCGAATCGCCGCCGTGACGGTGGCGTTGATGATGATGGCTTGCGGAGCGTTTGCGGAAGAAACTGCCGTATCCGCCGGCCCGGCGAGGATCGAATTGAGTACCCAGTATCCCGCCATGGTTGTAAAGGCTGGCGACAGTCTGACCTTTGATTTGGACATTGACAATCAAAGTGGGATATCCCAGAATGTAACGCTCTCGGTAGAAAGCATCCCCGAAGGCTGGACTGGCTCCTTCAGCGCTTCCGGCAAACAGGTAAGCATTGTCCATGTCAAAAACGGCGACGCCAATACCAGCGTTGATTTTGCTCTGGATATTCCGCTGGAAACCGCGGACGGCGATTATTCCGTCGAGCTGAAAGCGCAGGGCGAAGGCTATAACGATACCATGCGAATCGCCATTACGGTCAACGCGGAGGAAATCGGCGAAAGCAGCTTTGAAGCCGAGTATCCCTCTCAGGAGGGCGACGCGGGCACCGCCTTCACCTTCAATGCCACGCTGATTAACAACACGCTGAGCGCCCAATCCTATGCCTTCTCCTCCAACGCGCCCACCGGGTGGACGGTCAGCTTCAAGCCCTCCGGTGAATCCACCAAGGTTGCCGCTTTGGATGTGGAAGCGCGTACCTCACAGGGGGTGGACATCTCCGTCACGCCGCCGGAGAATGTGGAAGCGGGCACCTATGACATTCCCTGCACGGCGGCTTCCGCCTCGGAAACCATGTCCATCGACCTGTCCGTTACCATTACCGGTTCCTATGATCTGACGCTATCCACCCCGAGCGGCCGGCTCAGCTTCGACGCCTATGCCAATCAGGAAAGTCCCGTTCAGCTTACGCTGACCAACAACGGCAATACCGATCTTACCAACGTCAACCTGACCTCCTCGGCCCCTACCAACTGGAATGTGCGTTTCGCAAGCGAAACCATCGAGCTGATTGAAGCTGGCGCGACCGTGGAAACAACCGCTTACGTAACGCCCGGTGAAGAAGCGATGTCCGGCGACTATGTCACCGTTTTGAGCGCAAGGAACAGCAATGTCAGCGACAGCGTGGAATTCCGCGTGTCTGTAAAGACGGAAACCAAGTGGGGACTGGCGGGCATTGGCATCATCGCGGTGCTGGCCGTTGTGATCGCCATTGTGATGCGCAAATATGGGAGGCGCTGAGCATGGCCGAGGTGATGATTGAAACCAGGGGGCTGGGGAAAAAGTACGGCAGCTTTACTGCCGTGCGTGACCTGAACCTCTCTGTTCAAAAGGGGGAGGTGTTCGGGCTGCTGGGGCCTAACGGCGCGGGCAAAACAACCACCACCCTGATGCTGCTGGGCCTGACCGAACCAAGCGTCGGTTCGGCGCAGATCGCTGGTGTGGACTGTACGCGCAATCCACTTCGCGTCAAACAGATTGTCGGCTATCTGCCCGACAACATGGGCTTTTATCCAGACATGACCGGCCGGGAGAACCTGCGCATGACAGGCAGGATGAACGGGCTGCACGGAGAGCTGCTGGAGGAGCGGATGGATGAGCTGCTTGCCCGCGTAGGTATGTCCCAGGCTGCCGATAAAACGACGAGCACGTATTCCAAGGGCATGAAGCAAAGGCTTGGCATTGCGGATATTCTCATGAAGGATCCGGACGTCCTGATCATGGACGAGCCTACAAATGGCATTGATCCGGAGGGCATGCGCGAGCTGATGCTCCTGATCCGCGAACTGGCGGAAAAAGATGGACGAACTATTTTGATCTCGTCCCATCAGTTGCATCAGATTCAGCAGATTTGCGACCGCGTGGGCATCTTTGTGCATGGCGAGCTGGTCGCCTGCGGTGATATCGCAACGCTTGGCAAGCAGCTGGAGGAACAGAACGGCTATCAATTTGAAATTGCAGTTGGAAATCAGCAGCACAAGCTGCGCAAAGTGCTGGAAAGCATGGAGCAGGTGGACCGTCTGGAAGAAAAGGAAGCCTTCATACTCATCCATACGGGGGAGAATATCGCCGGAAAGCTGATGCATGAACTGATGAAGGAAAAGCTGGAGCTGACGCACTTACGCAAGTGCAGCGGCGATCTAGACGAAATCTACAGTCTATATTTTGAAAAGGCGGGTGAAAGCGATGCAGGCAGCGATGACAGAAAAAAACGCCGTAAGCAAGCCGGTTGAAAGGCGCGCAGGCGGGGGCTTCGTTACCCTGTATCAAAAGGAACTGGCAGACCATTTCCATTCTGCGCGTTTCAAGCTCGTTTTTGCACTGCTGATCGTCACCAGCCTTGCGGGATTGTATGGCGCTTTGCAGAGCATAGCGGATTCAACGTCCGCCAGCAGCGAGTATGTGTTCCTCGGCTTGTACACGCTTTCAAGCAGCGGCATTCCCTCGTTTGCGTCCTTCTTGGCCTATCTGGCTCCGCTGGCTGGGCTTGCGCTTGGCTTTGACGCCATCAATCGCGAGCGTTCGCAGGGCACGCTGAACCGCCTTGTATCGCAGCCTATTCATCGTGATGCGGTCATCAACGCCAAATTTCTTTCCGGCGTAACGGTCATTTTCATCATGATCTTCTTCGTAGGAGCCATGGTGGGCGGACTGGGCCTGGCGATTATCGGCATTCCCCCATCCGCTGAAGAATTGAGGCGTATCCTTTCGTATCTGCTGTTCACGGTGGTTTACACATCTCTCTGGCTGGGAATGGCACAGCTTTTCTCGGTGCTGTGCAAGCACGCCGCAACCTCCGCGCTGATTACTATTGCAGTCTGGATCTTCCTGACGCTGTTCGCGGAGATGATTGTGGGCATTATCGCCAACCTCGCCTATCCATTGGAGGGCATTCAGGGCTTCTACAATATGCTGGACAACTATCAGTTACAGATGAACCTGAACCGCCTTTCCCCTTATTACCTGTACTGTGAGGCCACTTCGACCTTATTGAGCCCCAACGCGAGAACGCTGGGCATTATGACGCAGGAGTCCCTATCGGGCGCGCTGGCCGGATACCTTCCCTTTGAGGAGAGCCTTCTGCTGATCTGGCCGCATCTGACCGCAATGCTGGCTCTGACGATGGCAGCCTTCACAGTTTCCTATATATGCTTTATGCGTCAGGAGATTCGGGCTTAATTCCTTTCAACCGTTTATCCCGAACGCATGAGGCGCCCCTCCGGCGGCAGCGTCGGAGGGGCATTTTCAATGCTTGGATGCGGGAAGAAGAACCGTCATCGTCAGTTCGTTTCCTTTTAGGGACGCGCCGATCTTTCCTCCATGGGAGCCCGCAATCGCTTTGGCGACCGAAAGGCCAATTCCGTGTCCGCCATTCTGGGAGTTTCGGGAGGTATCGGCACGGTAAAAGCGCTCAAACAAATTTTCAAGGTTTTCAGGCGTTAGATTGGGCGCTGGGTTTTGGATGACAAGACGTATTTGCCGTGCAGATGTTCCCAGCTTCACGCGGATATGGCTTCCGGCAGGCGCATATCGGATGGCGTTATCCATCAGAACAGATACCAGCTGCCGGATGGCCTTTTCATTTCCAACGCATTCGATAGACGGCTGAATTTCCTGAAGGATTGTCTGTCCGTGTGCCTTGGCGGCCATTTCAAACGAAGCGGCGGTTTCCTCCGCCACGTCCGACAGCGGAAAGGCGATCATAGGCAGCTGCTGGTTTTCCTCCATGCGAGCCAGGTAGATCAGGTCGCTGGTCAAAGAGGAAAGGCGGTTCGCCTGCGCCTGAATATCCTGTAGCCACTCATTGTTATCAATCTCCATTGAGAGAAGCTCCGCGTCCATTTGGATGATGGTGATGGGCGTTTTTAATTCGTGCCCGGCGTCGGTGATAAAGCGTTTCTGTTTTTCGTAGCTCTGGGCGACCGGACGGGCGATTTGGCCGGACAGAAAGGCGAGCAGGAGGATGACGCAGGAGATCACGGCAAGCGTGACCCACAGGCTGTTGAGAATCATCTGCCGGTAGCCCGTCAGCATTCTGCCGCAGTCCAGAAAGATAAGGCGGGTATTATCTCCCTCCGCTTTGCGCATGTACCTGTAATCGTCCACAAACCCAAAATCCTTCTGCTGCTGCAAGGCGGAAGCAGCATAGGACATGATGTTCTGTTCATCAATGGAAAAGATTTGGTCTGTTTCCGAGGAGATTTTTTCGCCCCTGGCGTCAAGCAGCACGGAGAAAAAGCGGATCTCAAACGGCAGCTCCGGCGAGCGATAGCGAGGCCCGGCGCTTTCCCAGTCAAACTCCTGGGCGACTTCCGGCAGCCTGCCGGAAAACCGGTGCAGGATTTGGAGCACGCTGTCCGCGTCGCGCCTGATTCCCCGATAGTTCGCAGCGTTAATCATAAACATGGATAGGAAGCTGACAATCAGCAGCGAGGCGGCAGCGGCTGCAATGAATTGAATCCGCAGCTTTTGGATCATATGATTTCCTCCAGCAGATAGCCCGCGTTGCGGGATACCTTAATCTGGACGCCAGCGTGAAGCGCCGTCAGCTTTTTTCGCAGGTATGACATGTAGACCCATACCACATGAATATCCGCGTCGCTGTCATAGCCCCATATCTTTTCCATAAACCGTTCGGTGGGAATCAGCTGACGACGGTTCATCATCAGCATCTCCATCATCTGGTATTCTTTGTTTGTGAGCCGAAAGCTGCCGGAGGGCGAAGAAAGCTCAAAGGTGGTGCGGTTCAGCTGTATGTTGCCCATGTGAAGAGCGGTAGAGGATGCCATGGTTATTCCTCGCGTCATCGCCCGCAGGCGTGCCAACAGCTCCTGAGGAGCGAACGGCTTGGTCAGGTAGTCGTTGGCTCCGCTGTCCAGCCCGAGCACCTTATCCTCCACTTCCGCCTTAGCTGTCAGCAGCAGGACGGGCGTGGAGGAATCCTTTTGGCGAAAGGCTTTCAAAACGGCTATGCCGTCCATACCGGGCATCATGACGTCCAGGATTACGCCGTCATACTCAACGTTTTCCAGATGATTCAACGCGTCCGTACCGTCATACACAGCATCCACTTCATAGTGATTCCGTTTCAGCAGCGTCGAAACAGCGCGCGACAGGGAGCGCTCATCTTCCGCAAAAAGGATGCGCATGGTTTCACTCCTTATCAAAAAGGGTCTGGCAAGCATATGGTAATGGATGAACCTAAAATAAGCTTAAAAAACCCGCACGCTTACCATAGCACGCAGCTGTTGAGGCAATGTGGCGGAAAAGTGAATCATGTATGAATGATATGGGGTTTGCCGTTAGCCATTCTCGACGCGCGCTGGACAGAAGCGGCATTGGCGATTTCCAACGCAAATTGTACAAGCCGGTTTTCGAAAAAACGAAAACCGGCTTGCATTGCAAAAGAAGCTCATTCAACCGTATGTCCATTAGGCCGAGGCTTTCAGCGCGTTGGCCTCCTGGGGCTTGTCGCTCATAACAACCCTCTTTTGGAGGAATTCCACGAATAGCGCGAACAGCAGAATGCCGCCCTGAATGACCTGCTGCACGAAATCGTTAACGCCCATAACGCCCATGCCGTTGGAGAAAATGCCGATTACAAGAACACCTAGAATCGCGCCGCTGGCCTTGCCTTCGCCACCGTTGGTGCTAACGCCGCCCAGGCACGCCGCCGTAATGCACTGGAAGGCATAGTTGGCGCAGGCCGAACCCGTGGCGCTCATCGTTCGGGACAGATAGAGAACGCCAGCGATGCCATAGAAGAATCCTGCGATGATGTGAATGTAGACAACCGTTCGATTCGTGTTGATGCCAGCCAGACGCGCGGCCTCGCGGTTTCCTCCGATGGCGTAGACATGGCGGCCAAAGTATGTCTTTGATAAGATGTAGATTCCCGCAATCGAAGATAAGATCAAAACCAGGCCCATCAGCGGCATGAAGCCAAACAGGTACTTTGTAGCGAATACGGAAATTTTGGACGTGATGAATCCGCCCAGCACCTTGCCGCCGCTGATTAACCACGCCGTGCCCTGATAGATGTTCATTGTTGCCAGCGTAATGGTAAAGGCGGGAATTTTCAGCGTGTTTGCAAGCAAACCGTTAATCGTGCTGCAAATAGCCGCAACCAGCATACCCACGATGATTACAAGGGCCAACGGCATCTTGGCCTGCAACATTTTTGCCATGATGACGATTTCAAGAGCGATGATCGAGCCGATGGAAAGGTCAACGCTGCCGGAAATGAGTACGAATGATATGCCAACCGCGGCCACGCCAAGGATAGAAATCTGCTTCAGAATGTTGCCAAAGTTGCCAACGGTACGAAACGCCGGCGAAATTGAGGTGAAGATGATAACCAGGACAAGCAGAACAAACCACATGCCGACCTTTTTCCACAGTTTCAATGCCGTTTCCAATGTTCTTCCTCCTTGTTAAATGAAATGCCGTTATGCTGGCTGCCCGGAGGCAAGCCTCAAAATGGCCTCCTGCGACAGTTCATTTCTTGAAAGCTCGCCTGCCATGCGGCCCTCATGCAGCACAATCACGCGGTCCGAAAGGCCTATCACTTCTTCCATTTCAGAAGAAATCATGATAATGGACTTGCCGTTTTCCGACAGCTCGCGAATCAGGTCGTAAATTTCCTGCTTGGCCTTAACATCAATGCCGCGAGTAGGCTCGTCAAAGATAATGATATCCGCATTGGTGGCCAGCACCTTGGCCACAACCACCTTCTGCTGGTTTCCTCCGCTCAGATTTTTCAGGCTCTGGGCAAGGGAAGGCGTTTTAATCGCCAGCCTTTCCTTGTAGGTCTGCGCGATTTCCTTCTCTTTCTTCGTATTGACCACCAGGCCCCTGGATACCTTTTTGAGCGAGCTAAGCGTGATATTCCAGGCGATGCTCTGGTTAAGCAGGCCGCCATGGCGTTTTCTGTCCTCCGGAATCAGGCCGACGCCGTTATCCAAAGCAATGGCGGTAGATTTCATGTCGATTGGCTTTCCATGCAGCAGGATGGTTCCGGCCTCTTTATGCGCGGCTCCGTAAATGAGCTGCATGGTATCCGTTCTTCCGCAGCCACGCAGCCCGGCAAAGCCCAGACTCTCCCCCTTGTTCAACGTAAATGAGATATCTTCAACACCATTGCCCGTGAGGCCCTCTACCTTCAGCACAGGATCGCCAACGGGCGTCACACGCGGTGGGAATGTCTTTTTTAATTCGCGGCCTATCATGTGCCGTACCAGTTCATCATGGTTCGTCTGGCTCGTATTCAATGTCGTGACGAGCTTTCCGTCCATCATTACGGATACCCTGTCCGAGATGCGAAAAACTTCATTCAGGCGATGAGAAATGTATATAATAGCGGTGCCCTGCTTCTTCAGCTCTTTAACGATATCCATCATGCAATCGATCTCGTTGTTTGTAAGAGGCGCTGAAGGCTCGTCCATAATCAGCAGCTCGACGTTCTCTGCAACCGCACGCGCAATTTCAACGATCTGCTGCATACCCACGGATAGCTCGCTAACCAGCTTTTTGGGATCCAGCTTCACGCCGATGCGTTCCGCAATCGCCGTTGCGTCCTTCTGCATCCTGCTATAATTGATCTTGTACCTGCCGTATTTGTAGCCTTCGCTAAACGTCAAAATATTTTCGGCGACCGTCAGCCCCGGAAAATTGTTGAATTCCTGATAGATGCAGCCAATGCCCAGATGCTTGGCCTGCTGCGGATTAAAGTGAGCGTACTGCTTCTCTTTATAAACGATGCTTCCGCTATCCGGTGTAATGGCTCCTGTAATCACCTTGATAAAGGTCGATTTGCCCGCTCCGTTCTCGCCGACGATCGCATGCACCTCACCTTTTTTGATTGACAAAGAAACATCATCTAAAGCTTTAACGCCGGGATAAGTCTTTGTGATGTTGCGCATCTCCAAGATGTATTCTGACATATTCTTTCCCCGCTTTAGCGAATGGGCATATGCGAGAGAAAAGCTTCTCTCGCATATGCCGTTTTGGTTTCAAAGTTACGAATTACTTAACGTCGATGTTGTCCAGGGAAACCGTGGTGGTGGGGATGGCGATGGACTCCTGGTAGGCATACTCGCCGTTGCACAGCTTAGGCACAACCTCCAGCAGAGTTTCAGCGCAGGAAACGGAGGTGCAGTAGGAAGAGAAGCGGAAGGCCGTACCCGCGGCGCACAGTTCGCGGAAGGAAGTGCCCGCATCGATGCCGGTGATGATCTGATCGGGATCGCTTCCCTTGCCAGCGTTATTCAGGGCCTGATAGATGCCGATAGCGGCGTCGTCGGCGTTCGCCAGCCAAATCTTTACATTGGGATGGGCCTGCAGGCAGTTTTCAGCGAAGGTAACGCCTGCGTCAGCGCCAACGGCGCCCTGATTATAAACAACCTTGAAGTTATAATCGGTATTGGCCTCAAGCAAGGTGCCGGTGTAAGCGCAGCGATAGTCGCAGTTCTCGTTGCTGGGATGGCCGGCAACCGCCACTTCAATAACATCCAGATCCTTGTACAGATCCCAGTTGTTCTTTACGTACTCAATAATCTTTTCATAGTTGGCGATGGCGCGCTGTTCGGGAGTATCGCCAATAAACACGGTGCCGCAGTTGGTGCTTTCAGGCATGATGTAACCAATCCACGGAATACCGGCCTGCTCGGATTTCAGCCGGAGATCGACGAATGCGTCGGGCTCGTCGGCGTAGAGCATGATTACATCCCATTCGCCAGAGGTGATAAGGTTTTCGATGGTAGCCAGTTCAACTTCGGTGCGGGTATCGAAATCAGCGGGGCCGAACAATTCGATCTCCATACCGGCTTCATTCAGGATGGGCTTGAGAACAGCGTAATCATTGGAGAAGTATTCGGCGCCCAGCCAAGACGCGACGTAAGCAATTTTGTATACGCCGTCGGGATTGCCAGCGGGAACGTAATTGCCAACGGGCTCCAGAGCCATTGCGCTGCAGCAGCTGAACGCCAGGACGAGGGAAATTGCCAATGCGAGAACCTTTTTCATCGTTTTCCTCCTAAGATGGTTTTTTATTTCAAAGCACCATTGCGTCTAGGTGCATTTGATCAGCGTAACGCATAGGCGGAGAAAGCCTTGAAATACTATCATCTTGTCTTTCCCCTAAGCTTGGTATTATCTTAAAATGCCCAAAGAATTAAATCAACTGAAACAAGGTACTTTGGGAATAATTTTATACCCTTCATCGTTTTTTGAATCTAGTTTCAAGCCCTCTTTACAAGGGCGCGGGCGTGCGTTGCATAGCAAAAAGTACAGACTATCAACCTTTCGGTGATCGTCTGTACTCATTGCTTTCTATACGGCGTTCTGTTTTTTTCATTTCTTCCGGCGGGATAACCTGACTCTATTTCTCCTTGACCTTCATTTTGACCAGCAGCTTTTTATGCTCCTTGAGAACCTCTTTCGCCGTTTGGGTATCCGTATAAAGAAGGTTCACAATTTTTCCACGAAGCAGGCCCAGAATCGCCTTGGCTTTGTAGTTGCCTACCGCAATGCAGATACGTTTCTTCTTTGTTGCCAGCTCCTTAATGGGCAGGCTCATGAGCCTGTCATACAGATGCGTGTGGAACTCCATACCGTTAAAATCATAGGTTCTTCCCGCAAAGTTTCCAGCTCCATTAAACCCTCGAAGATGCTCGGTCACATCCTCTCCAAGGTCTGTGAGATAGGTATGCTGCATATCGAAGGGGCCAACCGAAAAGATGACCGTTCCCGCCTCCTGAAGGAGCCCGTACACCTGGTTGATGCTGGGATCCAGCATAAGCGTATTTTTCATCTCAGGCGTTTCCACCAGCAGCGGGCAGGGCAACACATAGCCCGTGGCATTGAGCATATCGGAAAGCTTCTCAATGATATGAATCGCCTTCATGGAACGAATGGAACCGTTAACAAAGCCGTTGAGCATGCAAATTTTGATATTGCTGCGTTCAATGGGCTCCTTGATGTTTGCCGCCAGATACTCAATGGTTCTGCCCCACGGCACGCCAATGATCTCATTGTCCTCTACATGGGAAAAAATTTCCTTGGCCGCAAACGCGCAAACATCGTTCAGGCGAACCATGTCCGAATCCACATAGGTGGGCAAAATAACGCATTTTACACCGAAGGTCTGCATGAATTCCTGCTCAAGCATTTCATCCGTTTCACCAAAATCATTGATGTGGAATTCAATGTAGCCCATTTCCACAGACTTTTTAATCAAGCGGGATACGGTGGATTTGGAAATGAACAGATTCTTTGCAATTACATCCTGCGGCAGGCCAAGCTGATAATACTGCTTTGCCGCGCTCATCATCAAAGACCAGTTCTCGTTTCCATTTTTCATACGTTCAGCCACTTCTCAGGCACCCCCACAAAACGAACCCCATGCTGCCATTATACATCTTTTTTTGCACAGGTGCAAACGGCAGCGGCGAATTTATGGAGGCGTTGGGAAACAGGCCTGCAAATCGCGTTATTCTTCAATCAGCTTACCCGTGGCGCTGGCTCCCACCCTGTTTGCGCCCGCCTGAATCATATCCAGAGCCGCCTGACGGGTACGAATGCCGCCAGCAGCCTTTACTCCCATCTCCGGGCCGACTGTTTTGCGCATCAGCTTCACATCCTCAACGGTCGCGCCCGCGTTAGAAAAACCGGTGGATGTTTTCACAAAGGCCGCGCCTGCATTTTTGGCTGCGATACACGCCTTTACCTTTTCATCCTCTCCCAGCAGGCAGGTTTCTATGATGACCTTGACCCTTGCGCTTCCGGCGGCTTTGACCACTGCGGCGATATCCGCCTCCAGCGCTTCCCAGTCGCCCGCGTGAGCCAGGCCGACGTTGATTACCATGTCGATTTCTTCCGCGCCGTCCGCGACGGCCTTTTGTGTTTCAAACGCCTTGGCCTCCGTAGACATAGCTCCCAGAGGGAAGCCAACCACGCAGCACGTCATCACGCCGCTGCCTTTGAGCGCTTCGCTTACCGTTGACGCCCAATAGGAGTTAACGCAAACGCTTGCGGTATGGTAGCTCTTTGCCTCCTCGCAAATCTGAAGAATCTCCGCTTTGGTGGCGCCAGCCTTCAGCAGCGTGTGGTCAATCATGGATGCAAGTTGATAATCCAATGTCTATTCCTCCAATCGTTTCTTCCAAAATGCTTCCGCTACTCCAGGTTTGAATGCAGCCGCTTCATAATCTGGTTCGGGTCGGAAATATCCAGCTTCCGGGCGGCCATGCAAGCCAGCGTATCGCACAGCACCAACGTAGCCTGTTCAAACGCCGATGCGCCAATTTGGACGGACTGCTTCATCCAGCGATCCGACAGCGAGATACACAGGTCGCTGGTTTGAGCGAGGGACGAGGCTTTATGCAGGGTAATCGCCGCCAATGTCGCGCCCGCCCTTTTCGCCTTCTGGGCGATGGATACAACGGCGGATGTTTCACCGCTGCCAGATGCGGCAATCAGCAGGTCGCCCTCTCTGATCGCAGGCGTGGTCGCGTCGCCTACCACGTAAGCCGTCAGCCCGATATGCATCAGGCGCATAGCCATACAGCTAAGCATGAGCCGGGAGCGGCCAGCCGCGGCAACGTAAATTCTTTCAGCGCCGGCAATGGCGTCCGCGAGCCGCTCCATGGCTGCCGCATCTGCGCTGCGGGCCGTGTTTTCAATCTCCCCAATCACCGCAGAAAGGTGCCTTTCATATGCCGTTTCGCTCATTTCCGTTCCCTTCGCTTTCCCGCGAATTGCGCAATCCGGCCCTGAATTTCCACAACGGCTGCGCGCACGTCCGGCATGGAGCAAAGCGCGCTGCCCATGATAACAATAGCCGGTTCTTTTTCCAGGTAACTTTCCAACGTTTTGCTGCTGATGCCGCCCGCCACGGCGGTCTTTTCGCGGCAAACCGCCGAAACAAGAGCATCCAGATCCTCAAGCGGCGTTCTGCCCAGTTGCTGCATGTCCACGCCTGTGTGCACGCATATGTAATCCACGCCCAGCTCAACCAATTCTTTTGCCCTTTTTGCAACGTCGGGCACCTGAATCAGATCCGCCATTGCCTTACGTCCATAACGGTGAGCGCTATCCGCCACGCCCTGTATGGTGGCATTGTCCGCCATGGCCAATACGGTGATAATATCTGCGCCAGCCTTGCAGGCGTCCTCGCATTCCAGGCTGCCGCCATCCACAATCTTGGTATCGGCCAGCACCGTCAGCTCCGGATGCTTTTCCTTGATGCGGCGCACAGGGTGCAGCCCGTCCCGCACAATCATTGGCGTGCCGACTTCAAATATGTCTATCACATCGTGAATTTCATCCGCCAGGAGCGCCGCCTGTTCTTCCGTCATCAAATCGACCGCAATCTGAAGCTTTGCCATAGGCCTACTCCTCAGCGCCAATCAGAATCATCAGCTTGATGTAGGGTTCCTTGCGCTGGTCAACAATTTCCTCAAACATCTTGGGCACGTCGTCAAGCCGGACGCGATGGGTTACGATGCCCTCGGTCTTGTATTTGCCGGCAGCCAGATTTTCGATAACGTCCCTGAAATCCTGCGGCACAAACATATTGCTGCCGTAGAAGGTGAATTCCTTTTCGGAAAGATCAGGCAGATGCTTCACCACGCACTCGGGCGCAAGCACGCCAATGTTGATTACGCGCACGCCGCGCTCCGCCACATCCATAATGGCGTCCAATGCGTCGCCCTTGCCGCCCACGCAGTCAGCAAACAGGGTAATGGGCTCGTCCAGCTTCGCCAAATGCTCGCTCAGGCTCGCCTCGCCCAGATTGAAACCGTCCGTGGCTCCCAGGCTCTTGGCCAGTTCCAGACGGTTCTGGGCAAAATCCGCCACATACACGTTTTTAGCTCCCAAAATAAAGGCCGCCTGCATGGCGAACAGGCCAATGCCGCCCGCGCCCATGACCAGCACATTGTCGCCCGGGCGCGTGCCCTTTTTCATGCCGTGATAGGTCACAGCCATGGGTTCAATCATTGCGCCCTGCTCCATTGTGATGCTATCAGGCAATTCAAAGATCATATCGGCGGGAGCGATCAGGTATTC